>JANLWM010000356.1:0-2786 GCA_031364525.1 Chloroflexota bacterium
GGATCGAACAGGCTCTGCTGCGCCACGAGGACGAATGGCCGCTCCGGATGCTCGCCGCGTGAGACCTGCTTCTCGGCCGCAGCGATCTCCTCGAGCGTCCCACCCAGATGGACCGTGCCTGCGCGGCGACACTCGGGAGCGCGCCACGGCACCGGCCCGGCGAGGGCGTAATCGACCTTGAACACGCCGGGCCCGTAGGCGTAGCGGCGCAGCGTGCGGCGATACGTCGTGCCCAGCTTGTCAGCGGCGATGTGCTCGAGGGCGCGCGGGGTCGTGTCGAAGAGGTACGCCCGGGCCTTCTCGAGCTGCGAGAACGCGACGATGCGATCGCTCGTCACGATCTCGCCGCCGATGGTGCGCAGGTACGAGGCGAGCGCGTCGGCGATGCGCTGCGAGCCGCCACGCGGCATCGGCCAGCCGACGGCGTGGCCGGAGATCGCGAGGATGAGCGCGAATGCGCTGGTGAACGGCGCATCGAGCGGCAGGAACGAGTGCGCGGCGAGTCCCGCGAACAGCGCTCGGGCGCGCGCTCCTTTGAACAGGCGGTGCGCGGCGAAATCCGCGGGGAGCATCCCCGGGATCCCGAAGCGCGCGAGGAGGACCGGATGGCGCGGGACATGGAGCATCGGCTTCACGATCTCCGACAGGAGCGCGTCCCAGTCCGCCGCGAGGGGTCCGGCGAGCCGGCGATAGGACGCCGCATCGTCGCCCAGACCGCGCGCGGTGTCCTCGACCGACCGGCGGAGCGCGACCGCCGAGCCGTCGTCGAGCGGGTGCGCGAGCGGGATGTCGGGATGGATCCACTCGAGCCCGTGATCCTTCAACGGGAGGGTGCGGAAATAGGGTGATGCCGCGCCGAGCGGATGGATGGCGGAGCAGAGGTCGTGGATGAAGCCGGGGAGCGTGAGCGCAGCGCTGCGGGTGCCGCCGCCGATCGTGGACTCGGCTTCGTGGACGCGCACCGAAAGGCCCGCCCGCGCGAGCTCGACGGCCGCGGCGAGCCCATTTGGTCCGCTGCCGATGATCGCCGCGTCGATGCTCACCGGTCAACCGTAGCGAGCGCGCGCGGCCCGGGCCGCGAGACCGTGTTCAGGCCGGCCGCGTGGACCCTCGGGTGGTGCGGACGAGGATGCCGGCCGACACGATGATGAGGACGACGTCGAGGATCGCGATGGCCAGCGGCGGCCGCACCGGATCGGTCAGTCCCAGAAGATCGAGCGCGGCGAGCAGGGCCGCGCTCACCGCGGCGATCCACGAGAGCCGGCTCACCGCGCGCGGCCAGCGCCACGACGCGATGAGCGCGCCGATGGCGGCGATGAAGGGCACGCCATAGAGGACACCGATAAGGACGGAGGCCCCCGTGCGAGTCTCGAGGCCGAGCCCGGGCGTCCCGGCGACGAGGGCGAGCAGCAGGATGATCAGGAGCGCGCGGAGGGTCACCGCTTCACCAGCCGAAGGGGCGCGCTCAGACCGGAGCGGATCGCCGCGTTCTGCCAGATGTTCTTCGCGTTCTTCCATTGCCAGCGGTTGTCGACGCACACGATCTTCGACTCGACCGTCGCGTCCACCCCGAAGCGCTTCGCCACGTTCCGCAGCGTCGAGCGCCAGATGTCGTTCTGCATCCGTTCCCCCATCACCGGGACCATCATCGCGAGCTCCCAGAACGGGTCGCTCGCGCGGGTGAGCTCGTGGATCTGCACGACCGTGACGCCGTCGTCGCTCTGCGCGCTGAACGTGAGCGGGCCGGCGAACGGGTGACCCTCCGGCGACATGAAGCTGAACGATTCGTCATCGGCATAGATGACGAGGACGCCCGTCGCCATCATCGGCGTGCCCGGCATCGTCGCGTTGATGAGCCCGACCTCGCCGGGCGCGATCCCGGTCGCGGGGAGGAACATCTTTTGGCCCTTCGGCCAGAACGACGCGAAGTCGGTCTTCCAAACATGGATGACCTCCTGCGGCGTCACCGCGGCGCCCGTGAGCCGCACCGCGAACGTCTTTTGGAACAGCCGGCCGAAGCCACCGTTGGCGGCGTTGAGCTTGCGGCCGCGAACGTTCGCGTTCAACGCACCGGCGACGTCGTGCGGATCGAGCTTCCCTGACTTGGCCCAGTTCGCGTCATCGCGCGCCATTCCCGTCCTCCCTTACGCCACTACGCCCTTAGGCCCGGGCTGCCGCGAGCGCCGCGGCCTCGCTGTCGTGGATCGCGATCGCCTCATCCAGGCGTGTGAGCTCGAAGATCTGCTTGTAGTGATCGTTCAGGCCCGTCGCGACGAGCTTCTGTTTCTGGCGGTTCGCGCGGACCAGAAGCGTCACGAGCAACCCGATGCCCCCACTGTTCATGTAGTCGAGGCCGGAGAAGTCGAGCACGATGATCCGGGTCCTCTCCCCCGCCTGCCCGTACGCGGCCATGAGCGGCCCCTCGGACGCAGCGGTGATGTCTCCGCGGACCCGGATCACGATCGTCCGCTCGTCGATACGGTCTGCGGAAGTGTTCGTCGTCGTCGCTGTCATCTCAACCCCCACTGTTCAGCGCTGCGTTCTCGTCCGCGAAGATGGTCATGAAGTCCGCGAGGCGCGTGATCTCGAAGATCTCCTTGTAGTGATCGGACAGGCCCGATGCGCGGATCGTCCGGCCATCCTTTCGCGCGCGGGCCAGGATCCCGACGATGAGCGCGATCCCTGTGCTCGACAGGAACTCGACGCCGGCGAAATTGAGGAGCACCGTCTTGGACCCGTGCGCGATCGCCGCGGCGTAGGCATCGTTGAGCGCGGCCTCCGCACTC
>JANLWM010000085.1:0-2043 GCA_031364525.1 Chloroflexota bacterium
GGCAGCGACCTCGTCCTCGCGGACTGCCCTGTACGCGCGCCCCACGCGCGATCGCCGCAGGTTGTTGACGAGGATGTCGCTGACGCCGACGAGCATGACCGTGATGACGTAAAAGCCGAGCGGAGCCACGATCTTCAGATCCTGCACGAACCCGAGCGGATCACCGACCCAGGGACCGCTCACCCAGACCGGCAGCACTGGCTTGTCGAGCGCGGAGATCCCGTTCACGCCGCTCGTCCAGACCGCCGCGTTCTTGAATACCCGAGGCACGATCTCGCCGAACCCGAGCGTCACGATCGCGAGGTAGTCCCCGCGGAGTCGCAAGGTCGGTGCTCCGAGAATGACACCAAAGCCCGCGGCGACGAACAAGGCGATGAAGAGCACGATCCAGAACGGCAGATGGACGGCCGTCTGCAGAGGCGTGACGAACAGATGATCGGACGCAAGGAACGCATACGTGTACGCCCCGATCGCGAAGAACGCCGCGTAGCCGAGGTCCAGCAGCCCAGCGAATCCGACCACGACGTTCAGACCGATCGCCAAGAGGACGTACACGCCCGCATCGGCGATGACGAACACCCAAAAGTCGGCCTGGCTGCCGGTGAACGTGGTCAACAGGATCGGCAGCAGCACGGCCAACGCGGCGAGGATCGCGTAGACGAGCGGGTTGGGGTCCTTCCGCGGGTCGGTCTCCCAGATCGTGCGGAGCCCCCGGATCACTTCTCAGGTACCCGCATGCCGAGGATGCCGGTCGGGCGGAACACCAGGACCAGGATCAGGATCGCGAAGATGATCACCTGGGTCCAGGCGGAGTCGAAGTATCCGTCCGAAAGCGACTGGATCATCCCGATGACGATCCCGCCGACGGCCGCACCCTTGATGTTCCCGATGCCACCGAAGACGGCCGCGGTGAACGCCACCAGGCCCGCTGAGAACCCGAGGTCGAAGGCGATGTTCGTGAAGTAGAGGCCGTAGATCATGCCGCCGGCACCGGCGAGGAGCGCACCGATGAAGAAGGTCGCCGCGATCGTGCGATTGATGTCGATCCCCATCAGCCCGGCGGCGTCACGGTCCTGAGCAGTGGCCCGCATCGCCTTGCCCAGCTTCGATCGCTCGACGAACAGGCTCAGACCTGTCATGAGGACGAGCGCGATCATGATGACGGCGATGTCCTTGTAGGCGATGGTCGCTCCGCTCGGACCGAGCGGGATCGCGTCGTGCGGCAGGATGCCCGGGTAGTGCAGGTTGAACGGCCCGCGCCACAGGAACATCAGGCCCTCGAGGACGAAGGACATGCCGACGGCCGTGATCAGCGGCGCGAGCCGGGGCGCGTGGCGGAGCGGCCGGTAGGCCACACGCTCGATCGTCACATTGACCACGCCGCAAGCCAGCATCGAGATCACCAGGATGGCCAGCAGGGGGAGGATGATCCCCGGCCCCGACGAGGTCGCCTCGTCAAGACCGAAGATCGGGATGAGCCACAACGAGATGAAGCCGCCGAGGGTGAAGACGTCCCCGTGGGCGAAGTTGATGAGCTCGACGATGCCGTAGACCATCGTGTACCCGAGCGCGATCAGCGCATAGATCGAGCCGTCCGCGAGGCCGTACACGACGATCTGGATGAAATAGGCCGGACCGAGGGCGACGACCTTCGTCGCGAGGACGATGACGGCCAAGCCGATAAGGATGAAGAGCGTGGCGTTGAGGATCTGGCCACGGCTACCGGCCAATAGCCGCGTCCGCGCATTGGTGAGACCCGAGACCACTACGCCTTCCTCCGGTATGCGAGCGCTACGCGATGAAGAAGGAGGGGGCGTTGCCGCCCCCTCCTTCGATCGTCGTCGCTACTGGACGCTGAACTGGCTCTGGAAGGTCCACGCCGCGGGCGTGCCCTTCGTGAACCAGAAGGCCATGGTCGCCGACTTCGGGTCGCCGTTCGCGTCGAACGCGTACGTCCCGACAGTGCCCTTGAGACCGCTTGTCGCCTGCACCGCGTCGATCACCTGCTGGCGGGACGGCACCTTGCCGCCGTTCGCGTCGATC
>JANLWM010000078.1:0-1579 GCA_031364525.1 Chloroflexota bacterium
GCCGGTGGCGATCTCGCCCCGCTCCATCCGGGCGCGCGCGAGACACAAGAGGGTGTACCGCCACGCGGAGGTGCCGTACGAGCGGAGCCCCTCCTCGGCCTTCGTGAACGCCTCGACGGCGCCGTCATTCTTCCCGGCGTACCACTGCGCGAATCCGCCGGTGTACGTCGCCCACGCCGACTCCCAGGGATCGCCGACCTTCACCGCGAACCGCATGGTCGCGTCGGCCGCGGCCTGCGAGCCGACGTAGTCGCCGGCATGCGCGAGCAGGTGCGCGAGCTGCCGTTGCAGCCGGGCGCTCACCAGATCCTTTGCGCGTCCGCGCGGGGCGGCGCTCAATGCATCTTCGCCCCACCGGGCCTCCATGAGGGCCGCGGTGATCTCGTTCGCCGACGTCCGGTTGAGCGAGAGCGCGAGGCGGAGCTCCGCAAGCAACAGTGGATCGGCCGCGGCATGACGCTCGGCCGGCTTCACGAGCGCGGCGACCTCGTCCCAGCGGACAAGGTAGTAGGCGAGATGGATGAGGTCGACGGCGATCCGCGCCACGAGGAGCGGGTCCTTCGCCTGGGCCTGACAGGCCGAGAGCTCGGACCAGGCCACATCGAACGACTCGACCATCGTGAGGCAGCGCGCGCGGAGCACCCTCCGGTCGAGCGTTCCTCGACCGATCGACAAGGTCGGCAGCAGGCGCTCCGCATCCGTGCGTGAAAGCGGGGCGATCGCCTGTTCGCGAAGCGACGTCACACCCAAGTAGTACCGCATGGGTACGAGTTGGGTTCGGTCGGCAGCTGGTATCAGGGCAGGACGGTGAAGCGGCCGCTGTCGCTCCGGCCGAAGACCTCCGGGAAGTAGGTCTCGGCCGCGTGGGCCGGCGCGACGAAGAATGAGCCGGGCGCGGTGGCCCGCGCGTAGTAGACGTACTCGTACACGCCCTTCGGGAGGCGCTGCGCGGAGAGCACCGCGCGGTCGTCGCGTAGGTCGGCCTGCTGCCAGGGGCTGTAGTACCAGCCGAACCACGGCGCGGCGTACCCGCCGGCCTGACGCTGGGCCGCCTGCGTCCGATCGGCGTCAAGCTTCGCGGTGAGCGCGGGGTCCACCGTCCGGAGACGCGCGTCGACCGGCTCGAGCCCCGCGGGCAGCAGGTCTTCGACGACGACGTAGCTTCGGTCGGCGGGCGCGATGACGGTGACGGCGACCCGAATGGTCTCGCCGACGTGCGCGGAGGTGATCGGCTTCGTCGGATCGTCGACCAGCGTGTAGCGATGCGAGACCGCGAACCCGCGGTTGAGCGCCTCGATGGCCGCCGCCGGCGTGGCGTATCGCAGGCTCACGGTGTAGTAGAGACGTCCGGGCCGGGCGTAGTCCCGGGTGAACGAGAGCCGGCTCGCGGTCCCGGGCGTCAGCGCCGCGAGCGGGAGGTCCTTCTCGGCCGCTGCCGGTGCCATGCCCTTCTGCACGAGGCCCGCGAGCACTGCCTTGTCGTCGAGCAGCACCTGATAGCTGTAGTCACCGCCGAGCTCGCCGGTGCTCACGGCGTAAGAGCTGAGGGCGAGGATCCCGAGCGCGCGATCGATCGAGG
>JANLWM010000043.1:0-6448 GCA_031364525.1 Chloroflexota bacterium
TCCCGTTCCTGCGGGCGCGATGACGCTCACCAGGAACGGACGCTTGTCATCGAGCACCCGGTTCGCGGCGAGCTCGAGCTGCGCGAGATCGCCGGCCCGGCCGAAGAGCGGCATGTGCACGCGAGCACGTGCTGCGGCCCGGCCGATGAGCGGGTACGCCTTGAGGGGAGCGCGTTTCCCCTTCGCGGTGAGCTCAGCGACGGGGCCGAAGGCGTAGTGGCCGGCCGCGGCACTGGCGGTCCGCTCGCCGCAGACGATCGCCCAGGGGTCGGCGAGCTGTTGCAGCCGCGCCGCGGTGTTCACGGCGTCTCCGGTGATGAGGAAGTCGCCGGAGCTCGCATCGCGCGTCGCGACGACCTCGCCGGAGTTGAGGCCGATGCGGATCGGGAGCTTGTCGCCGAGGTGCGGCTCCGCCCGGACGCGATCACGGAGCTGCTCGGCGGCGGCGATCGCACGGACGGCGTCGTCGCCGTGCGCGGTCGGCAGGCCGAAGACCGCCATGACCGCATCGCCGATGAACTTCTCGAGCGTGCCGCCGTGCTCGGCGACGACCTCTTTCGCGATGCCGTAGTAACGGGCCAGGAGCGCGCGCAGATCCTCGGGGTCGAGCTCCTCGCCGAGGGCGGTCGAGCCCGCGACGTCCGAGAACAGGATCGTGACCAGGCGGCGCTCTTCGCTCATGCGCGGATTGTGCGGGACGACGCACGTAACGGTCCGCTAGGCGTCCTGCGATTACGAATGAGGGCACCGATTTGTGGTGTCACTACGATTCCCAGACGGCCGCGAGGTCGTGGGGAAGAAGCGTTTTCGGAGGATCGCCTTGCGTAGATCACCGCTCGCATTGCTCATCGCCGTCATCGTCGTGGTCGCGGCCGCGGGTCAGGCCATCGCCCAGACCGGCGCCAGCGACGCCCAGGCCAACCGACCACAGGTCGCGAACGTCCCGTCGTCCGACACGACGGCGCGCTTCCCGACCAACAAGCAGAACGAGCCGACGATCGCGCTCTACGGCAGCCACGCGCTCGCCGGCTCGAACGACGAGCAGAATCAGCCGCCGTGCGGCCCGGGCCCGCTCCGCGGACCCACCGCTGCGGCGAACGACTGCTCGTTCTTCCCCGAGGTCGGGACGAGCGGTGTGTACGCCTCCAGCGATACCGGGGCCACCTGGACCAATCTGGGGATGCTCCCGGGCTACACGGACATCACGAACACTGCGCCATCAGCCGGACGCCTCGCCACGTCAGCCGCCCCGGGCACGCTCGTGTCCGACGGTGACGCGGTCATCGTGTTCGGGCCGAAGCTCGGCGCGAATGGCAAGTTCACATTCGCGAATGGCGCCCGCGCGTACTACGCGAACCTCGCCGCATACAGCGCCGCCGGCCGGCCGGGCAATCAGCAGGCCGAGCTCATCGCGGTCTCGATCTCCGATACGTACGGCGCGTCGTGGTACGACCCGATCGTCGCCGCGAAGTCGAGCGGCAACGTGTTCAACGACAAAGAGGACATCTGGGCCGACCGCAATGAGTTGTCGCCGTTCTTTGGCCGGGTCTACGTGAGCTACACCGAGTTCCGGCCATCGACCGAGAGGGCTGAACCGATCGTCTTCGTGTACTCCACCGACGGCGGTGTCACCTGGTCGGGTCAGAACAAGATCTCGCAGGCCTACAACAACGCCACGAAGGGCGGCCGCCAGGGTTCGGTCATCCGGACCGGCCCACACGGCGAGGTCTACGTCATCTTCGAGGACGGCGGCCAGCAGGTCGCGGTTGTCTCACTTGATGGCGGCCGGTCCTTCTCGAAGAAGGTCGCCATCGGCGCGGTCAAGGACATCGCCGACCCGATCCCCGGAGCCAACTTCCGCACCGACAGCTTCGCCAGCGCGGCCGTCGACCAGAACAACGGGACGGTCTACGTCGCCTGGTCCGACGCCGCGACCGGCAGCGGCCGCATCGTGGTCGCCTCGTCCCAAGACCAGGGCCGGACCTGGTCAACACCCGTCGCCGTCTCCAATGGACATGAGGGGTACGCGTTCTTCCAGGGTCTCGACGTCGCCCCCAATGGCCGCATCGATGTTGGATACCAGGCGCAGACCCAGAGAACGACCACGAGCTATGGCACCGGCAACGCTTCGATCGACAGCTACTACGTCTCCTCCGTGAATGGCGGAACGACCTGGTCAAGCCCGCTCAAGGTCTCGACCGCGTCATCCGATCCCGCGGCTTCGGCACAGAACAACCTGGCGCGACAGTTCTGGGGTGACTACAACACCCTCGTTTCTGCGAACGACACCGCGCTCTTCATCTACACCGACACCCGGAACGGCGCGGGTTGCCCGGCGGTCGATGCCTACCAGCAGGGTCTGGACGGCAGCGGCCCGTCGGTCGCGAAGCCAGCCCCCGGGAGCGCCTGCCCGGCTCAGTTCGGCAACAGCGATCTGTACGTGAGCAAGATCACCCCGTAGCGACACACCACGCGCACAGCTTCGGAAGGGCCGCCCACACGGGGCGGCCCTTCGCGTTACCCGGTCACAGGCCGAAGAAGCGGACGACGCCAAGGTTGGCCACGACGACGGCCACCTGGAGCGCGAGGCCGGTCCAGGCCAAGCGCGAAGAACGCGGTAGCCAGGTCGCCGCAAAGAGCACGCCGAGCGGGAGCTGCGCGGCCATGAGCAGCTGCCAAAGATGTGCGACGGTGCCCTCGTCGGGCTCGCGGACAAAGCCGGTCAGCGCGCCCCAGGCCATGATCCCGGCGAGGCCGGCGAGTGACGCGAGCAGCAGAGCCGCGCTCCAGACGCGCACGTCGAGATTGTGAGCGCTATGGCCCTGTGCTCGAATGTGCGAAAAGGAGGTGCTCATGCCCAAGTTCATGGATGTGCACGATGGCTTCGTCGGCGTGACCCAGAAGCAGCTTGAGGAAGCCCACAAGAAAGACCTCGAGCTCGAGGGAGCGGAGGGCGTCCACTTCGAGCATGCCTGGCTCGACCCCAAGAGCGGCAAGGTCTTCTGCCTGTCGACCGGCCCGAACAAGGAAGCGGTCATGCGGGTCCACGAGAAGGCCGGCCACGCAACGTCCGAGGTCTACGAGCTCCCGGTCGAGGTCGCCTGATCGCGCAGCAGCTCTAGGAATCTCGACCCGTACCGTTCGAGCTTCACCGGACCGACGCCCGAGATCGCAAGAAGCTGGGCGTCGGTCCGCGGCTCGGATGCAGCCATCGCGCGGAGCACCGCATCACTGAAGACGATGTACGCGGGGACCTTCTCGGCGTCGGCGATCGACTTTCGCAGCGCGCGGAGCTTCTCGAAGAGCTCGGCGTCCGGCTCCTCGTCGATGTGGATCTTCGCCGCGTCACGGCGCCGGACCGTTGCGACAGTGGCCGATCCGAGCAGCGCGCCGAGATCTCGACCGAGGCACGCGTCGCAGCTGGTGCCGCAGCGCTCGATCTGCTCGTCGAAGTACGCCGCGAGCGTCTGGTGCCGGCAGCGCGCGCTCTCGGCAAGGGTGAACAGCCGGACGGTCTTCTCGCGCGTGGCCGCGCGCAGCTCGGGGTCGTCGACCTCCTCGAGGAAGCGGTCGTACGCGACCACGTCGACCCACGAGTACATGAGGACGCAGTCGCTCTCGAGGCCGTCGCGGCCGGCGCGCCCGATCTCCTGATACCAGCCCTCGAGGCTCCGGGGCAGGTCGCGATGGATGACGAAGCGCACGTTGCTCTTGTCGATGCCCATGCCGAACGCGACCGTCGCGACGATGACGCTCGCCTCGTCGCGCGCGAACGCGTTCTGATTCTCGGCGCGCTCGGCATCGCTCAAGCCGGCGTGGTACGCGCGGGCCGGCACCCCGTTCGTGCGCAGCCATGCCGTGAGGTCGTCGACGGCCTTGCGCGACAGGCAGTACACGATCCCGCTCTCACCGCGGTGCTTGCGGATGAGCGCGAGGATGTCCTTGCGCGTCTCGCGCCCCTGGCCCTTCTTCTGCGTCGTGATGACGAGGTTCGGGCGGAAGAACGATCCCTTGAAGCCGTCGGGCTTCCGCATGCCCAGCTGGCGGATGATGTCGCCGACGACCTGGCGCGTCGCGGTCGCGGTGAGCGCGAGGATCGGGATGTCGCCGAACTGCCCTTTGAGGCCGGCGAGCTGCCGGTATGCCGGCCGGAAGTCGTGGCCCCAGTGACTGATGCAGTGGGCCTCGTCGACGACGATGAGGCTGATCTGCGCGGCTGCCAGCGCGCCGCGGAGATGCTCGCCGAGCGCCTCCGGTGCGACATAGAGGATGTCGAGGTCGCCATCGCGCAGGAGCGCGAGCGTGCGCTGCCGCTCGTCCCAGCTGAGGGTCGAGTTCAGGACCGCGGCGCGGTAGCCGGTGCGCACGAGCGCGTCCACCTGATCCTTCATCAATGAGATGAGCGGCGAGAGCACCAGCACCGTTCCGGCGAGGATCTTCGCCGGGATCTGGAAGGTGAGGCTCTTCCCCGCCCCGGTCGGCATGAGCCCGATGCAATCGCGACCGGAGAGGACGGCGTCGATGATCTTGCGCTGCCCCGGGCGGAACTCCTCATAGCCGAAGACCGTCCGCAGAACGTCATTGGGATCGGTGAACCGGCGCGCGGGGTCGAAGCGTGCGGTCGAGATCAGCGCGCCCTAGTCCAACAGCTGACGGAGGCCGTCCACCGTGCGCAGCCCGCCCACGACGACGGGCGCGGCGAACGCGGCGTACGCGATCTGTCGCGGAAGATGACGCCAGAGCACGACCGGCGGGACGACCACGGCGACCGCGAGGAACAGCGCCGGCCCCGGCTCACCCAGACCGCCGCTCGAGACGGCGCTCAGGACCGCGGCAGCGACGGCGACGAGTGCGGAGAGCCAGCAGATGATCGTCAGCCCCGTGGCGAATGGGCCCGGCCGATCGATGGCCGTAGAGATGCGTTCGAAGAGCCAGGCAGTGATCACGCCGAATGCGATGAACAGCGCCGCGAACAGCGCCACATTGAGCAACGTGATGCCGAAGCGCTCGAAGTCGATGTTGGTCGGATCGAGCACCGTGAAGCCGACGGCGACCAGCAGCGCGGCACCGAAGATGAGGCCCTTCCACCGGCGCGACCGCAGCCATGGCTCGGCCACCGCGAACGCCACGCCCCCGACGATGCCCGAAAAGACGCCAACGAACAGGATCAAGGCCAACGTGCCTTGGAATGTGATCTCGCCGACGCGGTTGCCGTTCGAGGTAAGGCTCCCCGCGAGCTCCGGTCGGGTGGTGGCGCCGGCCACGCGCATCGCGACGCGCCCGAGGAGTCCGCCCACAAGGACGCCGGCGATCGCGCCGGCGAGGGACGCCGCACCGAGGTGCCGGGCAAAGGATCGCAGCGTGGTCACCCCTTGACTGTAGGGAAAGGTTAGATAGGTTTCTGAGGCGATGGCAGATCGTGAGGATCCGGCGATGCGCAAAGTCTCCGGGGTCACTGAGGTGTATCGGGCGACGATCACGAGCAAAGGTCAGGTCACCATCCCCGCCCCGGTTCTAGAGCAGCTCGGGCTGCGGATCGGTGACGAGATCGAGTTCGAGCCGAAGACCCTCCGATTCGGTGCCGCGCCACGGCCGAAGCTCAGCGATCTGTACGGCATCCTCGCTCCGAAGGGGCCGATGCCGCCCTTCAACTGGCAGGCGGAACGAGATGCTGCGGCCGAGGCCGCTGGACGCTATGACGTCGAAAAGACCGCACGGATCATGAAGCAGCAAGGTTCTAAAGACGACCTGGCTTGACAGGGTAGCGATCGTCTCCCGCTAGCCCACCCCGAAGGTCCGGCGCAACGCCGAGCGCGCCGCGTTGTAGCCGCTCATCCCGTGCACGCCGGCGCCGGGGGGTGTCGCGGCGGAGCACAGATAGATCTCGTTCGTCGGCGTGGCGTAGGGGTCGATCGCCCAGGTCGGCCGGGCAATGAACTGGAGGCCGGCGTGCGAGCCGGCGGAGATGTCGCCGCCGATGTAGTTCGCGTTCTTCGACTCCACGTCCTTCGTGTTCATGACGCTCTTCTTGAGGACGAGCTCCTTGAAGCCTGGCGCGAACCGCTCGATCTGGGCCTCGATGCGCGCGGTCATGTCCTCGGTCGAGCCGCTCGGCACATGGCAGTACGTCCAGAGCGTGTGCATCCCGAGCGGGGCCCGCGACGGATCGAACAGGCTCTGCTGCGCCACGAGCACGAACGGCCGCTCCGGATGCTCGCCGCGCGACACCTGCTTCTCGGCCGCGGCGATCTCCTCGAGCGTTCCGCCAAGGTGGACCGTGCCTGCGCGGCGACACTCGGGAGCGCGCCACGGCACCGGCCCGGCGAGCGCGTAGTCGACCTTGAACACGCCTGGCCCGTATGCGTAGCGGCGCAGCGTGCGACGGTACGTCGTGCCGAGCTTGTCCGCCGCGATGTGCTCGAGCGCTCGCGGTGTCGTGTCAAAGAGG
>JANLWM010000077.1:0-9730 GCA_031364525.1 Chloroflexota bacterium
CGCGCGAGGTCACGGCGGACCATGTACACGTGCTGCGCGCTCGAGTACACCACGAGGTCGCCCTGGTCGAAGAAGGCGAGCGCGTTATAAGGCTCCATCGCGTACCCGTAGAGCATCGGGTAGCGGTACTCCCCTTCCACCACGACGGGCGCGGTCTTGAATGCCGCGTCGACGTCGCCCCATCCGAACTGCGCCAGCGAGCACACGTTCCCCGCAAGTCCGGCCTCGCCACCGTCCATGCCCTCATCGCCGACGCGCTCGCCGCGCTCCTCGTGCAGGACGGGCGCGCCGGGCGCGAGCGCCTCGAGCGCGTCGGTGACCGACGGCAGCTCGTCGTAGTCGACGTCCACCAGCTCCGCGGCCTCGGCCGCCTCGCGCCGCGATTCAGCTACCACGAGCGCCACCGGCTCGCCATGGAAGCGGACCTTGCCGATCGCGAGCACCGGGTGGTCGAGGACCACGTGGCCGTAGTACGGCGTCAGGCCGGCCGCGAGCAGGTCGTCGCCGGTGATCACTCGAAGCACGCCGGGGGCCGCCGACGCCGCGGCCCGGTCGATGCCTCTGATGCGCGCGTGCGCCCGGGTCGAGCGCACCACGATGACGTGCGTCATGCCCGGCACGGAGAGGTCGATCGCGAAGCGCGCCGCGCCGGTGACCTTCGCGACCCCGTCCGCGCGCGGCACGGACGTTCCGGCCACGCGATAGCCAGGGCTCACGCCAGCTCCTGTCCGGCGCGGCCAGGATTCGCCGCGTCGAGCACCGCCTCGACGATGGTCCCGTAGCCGGTGCAGCGGCAGATGTTGCCCTCCATCCAGTGCCGCACCGTCGCGGCATCCGGATCGGGTCGCTCGTCGAGCAAGGCCTTCGCGGCCATGATCATGCCGGGAGTGCAGTAGCCACACTGGAACGCGAAGCGGTCGATGAACGCCTGCTGCAGCGGATGCAGTGTTGGAGCTTCGCTCCCGGGGGCCCCTGCCCCCGCTGTGGCCAGACCCTCGATGGTCTCCACTCGCCGGCCCTCTGCCTCGACCGCGAGCGTGGTGCACGAGCTCACCGGCCGGCCGTCGAGCAGGACCGTGCAGGCGCCGCAGACCTGCGTATCGCAGCTGAGCTTCGTGCCGACGAGGCCGAGCCCGCGCACGAGCTCGATGAGCAGCACCTGATCCTCGACCTCGATCTGCCGGTCGGTACCGTTGAGGGTGAGCGCGATCTCGCGGCGCGCCACGATCAGGCCGCCCCGGCCATCAGCTCGCCGAGGGCGCGGCGCACGAACACACCGACGACATGCCGTTTGTACTCGGCGCTGCCCGCAAGGTCGTCGCTCGGGTCGACGGCCGCGCGCGCGGCATCGGCCAGCGCATCCGCCGTGCCCGGATGGTGGGCATCGGCCCCCGCGAGATCCGCAGCCGGAACGGCACGCGGGACCTCGTCGATCGCCCCGATGACCACGGCAGGCGCGCCGACGAACTTCCCGTCACGGATCGTGGCGACGGCCGCGACGCCGAGGCTCGGCCGCTCGAGCACCTGGAACTTCACGTACGCCATGCGGACATCGCGCGCGGGGAGCGGGATCTCGATGGCGACGATGAGCTCGTCCGGAGCGATCGCCGTCTGGTACATCCCGGTGAGCAGCTCGCTGACGAGCAGGCTCCGCGTGCCGGCGGGACCTTCGAGGGTCACCCGGGCACCAAGGGCGACGAGCAGGGCCGGTGGGTCAGCGTGCGGCTCGGCGAACGCGAGGTTGCCGGCGAGGGTGCCGGCCGCCCGTACCCGGACGTTCGCCACGTTCGCCTCGAGGCGGGCGAAGACGGGGAGAGCGCTCGCGACCGCCGGGTCCCGCTCGAGGTCCCAGTGCGTGACGGTCGCACCGATCCGCAGGACGTCATCCCTGACGGACAGGGTCCGCAGCGCGGCGATGGGCTTGATGTCGATGAGGTGGGGCCACCGGGCGACGCCCAGCTTCATGGCCAGGAGAAGCTCGGTCCCGCCGGCGTAGACGGCGGCGTCCTCCCCATACCGTTGCCGGAGGGCCACGGCTTCCGCCACGGAGGTCACCTTATGGACGTCGAATCGGCGTAAGACCAAGCCCGGAGCCCTCCGTCAGCCGCTGCGGGGCCACTGTATCCGATATACAGTCGCCTCAGACGTGACCAGAGCCGATCGGATCCCCGGCCCCAAGCTCGCGCCCGAGGTTCAGGAAGAACTCCTCAAGGACCTTGTCCCCCTTTTTCCGGATCGGCCCCGAGCCGAGCGTCGCGATGCGGCCGGTGATCTCGTACCGACCGCTGACGGTCAGTCCGGTGCCCGTCGGACGGGGCTCGATGGCCAGATCGATGGTCGCGGAGATGCGCGACGCGACCTGGCGGTCTTCGCCGGCAGCGGCGACGTGCATCCGCTGGCGATCCTGGTCCGCTTCGACGGTCACCTCGAGGTCCGCGCGCATCGCGAACGGCCCGAGACGGTCCTCGAGCAGTGCCGTATAGCGGCGCGGCGGATCGACATCCGTCACATCGCGAACGATGGAGAGCCACGACGCGACACGGCGCACGTCGAGCATCGCGTCCCACACCGTCTTGGGCGCCGACGTCAGCTCGATCGTCTTGGTGAACTCCTGGAACACGGTTCTCCTCCACGCGCGGACAGCATGAGTAAAACACGAGGTGAGAGATGAGCGACGCATCGGCAGCGGCCCAGGGCAAGGAACAGCAGCGACCGGCGACCTGGGGTCGCGGCGCGTACGAGCAGTTCATCGAGACCGAGGGCGTCCCGATCCACACCGGCGTCGCGGTCGATGACCTGCGCACCGCCAAGGTCGCCCCGTGGGCCCGCCTCGATGCGAAGGGCGCCTACATCCGGCTCATGGGCGCCGAGGACACCGACAACGGCTACCTGCTCGAGCTCGATCCCGGCACGTCGAGCGCTCCGGAGAAGCACCTCTTCGAGGAGTACTACTTCGCCCTCACCGGGCGTGGCACCTGCGAGGTCTGGAACGAGGGCGAACCGCCGCGCACGTTCGAGTGGCAAGAGGGAAGTCTCTTCTCCGTCCCGTTGAACACGCTCCATCGCCTGCACAACGGGTCGGGCTCGCTGCCCGCCCGTCTGCTCGCGGTCACCACGATGCCGATCATGATGAATCTCGTCCACAACACCGAGTTCATCTTCGGCGGCGCGGACTACAACTTCCGCGACCGCTACGACGGGCGCAAGGAGTACTTCGACGGCGCGGGCACGCTGTACACGGGCCGCGTGTGGGAGACGAACTTCGTCGCCGACATCCGCCGCTTCCAGCTGCGCGACTGGCACGAGCGCGGCGCGGGCAGCAAGAACATCCGTTTCGAGTTCGCGAACAACACGATGGTCTCGCACGTCTCGGAGTTCCCGGTCGGCACGTACAAGAAGGGCCACCGTCACGGGCCGGGCTATCACGTCGTCATGCTGAACGGCACCGGGTACTCGCTCATGTGGCCGGACGGCGCGACGGAAATGACCGAGGTCAACTGGAAGGTCGGCTCGCTGTTCGTCCCGCCCGGACTGTGGTGGCACCAGCACTTCGTGACGGGCAACGAGCCCGCCCGCTACCTCGCGATCCGCTGGGGCGGCAACAAATGGAAGCTCGCGCAGTACCTGGACAACCAGGGCGTCGACAAGGACGTGAGCCAGGGCGGGAACCAGATCGAGTACGAGGATCAGGATCCGAAGATCCACCGCACGTACCTGGAGCGGTGTGCCGCGAACGGAGTACCGGTCAAGATGGACGCCTTCAAGGTCCGCGTCTAGCCCCGATCGGCACCTGACGCACGCGAAGGCGCACCCACATCACCGGCATGAGGACGGTGGCCACGAAGGGAACGTGGCCACCGAGCGCCTGCGACTCCGCACGGTCGGCATCGACATCGGCACCACGACGTCGCACCTGATCTTCTCGGAGCTCGTGCTCGAGCGGCAGGGCATCCTCTTCTCGAGCGCGTACGGGGTCGTCGAGCGGAACGTCATCCACCGGTCCGAGGTCGCACTCACTCCGTACGAGTCAGGTCATCGGATCGACACCAAGGCCCTGGGCGCGTTCATCGAGCGCTCGTACCGCGAGGCGGGCTGGCGACCGGACCAGATCGACACAGGGGCCGTCATCACGACCGGCGAGGCCGCGCGTCAGGAGAACGCCGCGGCCATCGTGGCCCTCTTCAGCGACGAAGCCGGCAAGTTCGTCTGCGCGACCGCCGGTCATCATCTGGAGAGCCTGCTCGCGGCACATGGATCGGGAGCGGTGCGGCGGTCACGCGAGCCCGCGACGCCGCTCGTTCTGAATATCGACATCGGCGGCGGCACGACGAAGCTTGCCGTGTGCCGCGACGGACGGGTCGAAGAGACGGCCGCCCTCGACATCGGGGCGCGCCTGGTCGCGTGGGACGAGAGCGGGACCATCAGCACCGCGACGCGCGCGGGCATGCGGGTCGCGGGTGAGGCCGGCGTGCAGATCGCGATCGGCCTGAAGCCGGACCCGAGCGCGCTCGACGCGCTCGCCGAGCGGATCGCCGACCTGGCGCTCCGCGTGGCCGAGGGCCGGCCGTTCGACGACGCGGGCATCTGGCTCACCGAGCCGCTCGCCGCGAGGGGTCCCTTCCCCGCCCTGGTGTTCTCCGGAGGTGTCGGCGAGTACATCAACGGGTGGCAGGATCAGGAGTACGGCGACCTGGGCCACCGTCTCGGCCGGTCGGTGCTGGGCCGGTCAGCAGGCTTCACGATCCTTCGCCCGGCCGAGTCCATCCGTGCGACGTGCATCGGGGCCTCTCAGTACACGGTGCAGGTCAGCGGGGACACGCTGTTCCTGACCGATCCGGGGATCCTCCCGCTACGGAACCTCGCCGCCGTCGCGGTGCATCCCTCGGCGCCGCATGCCGCGGCGATCACGGCCGAGGTCCGGCGCGGGATCACCCGGCTCGACCGCGAGGACGGCTCGTTCGCCCTGGCGATCCGCTGGCGGCACGGCCCCACGTATGCCGCGCTCCGGGCGCTCTGCGACGGCATCGCAGACGGTACGCGCGGACGCATCGCGCCGGGCGGCCCGCTCGTCGTCGTGCTCGACGCGGACGTGGCGGGGATCGTCGGCGAGATCCTCCACAGCGAGCTGCGCGTCGACGTCCCGATCGTGTGCGTCGACCAGATCGCGCTCTCAGACCTGGACTTCATCGATATCGGCGCCGTGCTGCCGGAGCACTCGGTCGTCCCCGTCGTCGTGAAGAGCCTCGTCTTCTCGGAGCGCTAGTCCGGAGAACGAGGCGCTACGCGGACTTCACCGCGGCGACGGACGCGGCGATATCGCGATTGAGATGCGCTCCGAGCGGGACGGACGCCGGTCGGTCCTGGTTGCAAAGGTCCATCGCGATGCGCGCATAGACCCGCGCTGCATCCTGCAGGTCCTTCACCTTGAACGACTTCTTCGTCGCGTGGCTTGCGGCGCGTGGGGCGTAGCTGATCGCGGGGATGCCCAGCTCGTTGAATGCGTTCGTGTCGCGCCACATGCTGGTGACCGGCTCGCCGACGATGGCCGGCGGTGTCGTGAAGGTCTGGTCGTGGCAGCGCTGGACCGTCTCGATGAGCCGCTCGGCGCCCTTGGCCTCGAAGCCGGGCCGATACACGAACAGCTCGACGGTGCCCTCGACGCCTGCGGACCGCAGAACGCCGCGCAGCTCCTCGCGCACGTCGATCGGGTTCGCCCCCGGGAGGATCCGGGTGTCGACGTAGAACGAGCAGATCTGCGGCGCGCTCGTCAGGCCGTATGGATACCCCGAGCGGATCGCGTTGACGCTCGCCTTGGGGACGATCGTGCCCGTGGGCCCGCGGTACGTGTTCCGCTGCTGATACGCGTACGCCCATTCCTCGAGCTTCGCGATCGCCGCCGCTGCCCGGACGATGGCGTTCGGTGAGTCGGCGAGCCCCGTCGGCCGCGGGAGGTAGGGCGTGTAGTACCGCGGCGTGTCGGTGACGATGGTCACCTTGAAGTGCGCTTTGCCGGGCTCGATGCCGACGATGCCGAAGCCGGTGCCCTCGGCGACGAGCGCGTAGTCGGCGACCGCACCGTGGGTCACCATGAAGCGGACTCCGAGATCCTTTGAGAGGAAGAGCGGCCCCTGCCACTCCTCGATCGGCTCGCGGGAGATCTCGCCGGCGACAGCGCTGACGATGAGGTCGCCCTTCATCGGGAATCCGGAGTCTTTGATCGCCTTCGCGGCGACGAGGAACGCGGCCATCGGACCTTTGTCGTTGACCACGCCGTCCCCGTAGATGTCCTCGCCCTCGACCCAGGCGGAGTGATACAGGGGATCGTTCGGATCCTTTGCGGACCAGACCGCGTCCCGACGGAGCGTCGTGTCGAGATGTGAGTTGTAGATGAGGCTGTAGCCGCCACCCGAGCCGTTAAGCCAGGCCGCGACGTTGAACCGCTCGGGGATCATCGCGAACTTGCGTGGCGCGAAGCCGCTGCGCTCGAGCCAGTCGTAGACGAACTGGCCCGCCGGACCCTCGCTCCCGGTCGGGCTGTCGATGTTGCCGAGCGCGAGCGCGAGGTCCACCACCTCCTGCGGATCGATGCGGGCGACGACGTCATCGGGGGTCATCTGATCGCTCCCTTCACGCGAGGTCGACGGTCTTCGGAACACCGAGGCGCGCGATGAGCGACGCGAAGAGCAGAACGACCGCCGCGACGATGATCGCCGCCTGCGCGCTGATCAGGTCCATGACGGCGGCGAGGGCCACCGGACCGATGAATGCGCCGAGATCCGCCGAGAACCGGTAGGTCCCGAGCACCCTGGTCCGCTGGTCGGAGGGCACGATCTCCGAGAGCAGCGCGGTCTGCGAGCTCGAGAAGAAGTCGCCGAACCCGATGAGCGCCGCCGCCAGCAGGAACGTGACGAGATCGTGCGTGAACAGGAACACCAGATCGCCGGCGGCGATGGCCGCAAGACCGGCGGTGATGATCCGGCGCCGCCCGATCCGGTCGCCGAGCATGCCACCCGGTGTCGCGACGAGCAGCCCGGTGATGGACATGAGCGCGATCGCGGTGGCGATCGAAATGCCGCCGAGTCCGAGGGCGGTCGCCGCATACAGCGGAAGGATCGTGTTCCGGAACCCGTGCCGGTTGATCATGTTGGCGACGACGCCGAGATTCGTGGCGCCGATCGCGATCGCGCGCTCTCGGCCTCGTAGAACGCGGGCGTCGCCCAGCGATGCGCGCGGGGTGGACGACCGGGCAGGTGCGATCCGCCCGAGCAGGGGCACGAGGATCGCGCCGGCGATGAGGATCAGCGCGAATGTGACCGCGAACGTCACTCTCCAGCCGAGCAGCGCGCCGACGACACCTCCCACGAGCGGGTAGGCCGCGATCCCGATGTTGTTGGCGACATGGAACAGGCTCATCACCTTCCCCCGGTTCGTCGCAGCCGCTGTCGCGCTGAGCGAGGACAGGATGACCGTGGCGAGGATGCCGATCGCGAGGCCGGAGCCGACCCGGGCGGCGATCAACAGCTCGACGGAGGTCGCGTTCAAGCCGATCAGGCACGACCCGAGCGCGAGTACCAGCGCCACGACGCTGATGCGGCGGTGCCCGATGCGGTCGGAGACGAAACCCGCAGGCAGGTCGATGAGCAGCCGCGCGAAGCCGAAGGCGCCGACGATCACGCCGGCCGTGGCGATGCTCACGCCGAAGTCCTTGCGGATGTCGGGGAGGAGGGGGGTCATGATGTTCGTCGCCGAGACGATGAGGAAGAGCGAGCCCGCGAGCAGGAACGACTCCTTCGGGATCGCAGGACGGCCTGCGCCGACAACCTCGTCCGTCGCGATCGCGGTCATAGCCCGCGCAGTGCGGCGGCGACGTCGGCCACGGTGAGCCGCTCCGGTGCGAGCGCGAGCTCACGGGTCGAGCAGGCCGCGCGAAGGACAAGCTTGCGAACTTGGCGCGCGTCAAGCGCGCGGTCGGCGCAGGTGCTCGCGAGGGCGTGCAGCGCGGGCTCCTCGATGCGGTCGGCCGGCATGAGCTCCGAGAGCGTGTCTCTGAGGATGCGCGCGATCGCCGTGGGACCGGGCAGACCGATCTCTTCGACCAGATCCGCCCGCGACAGGAACGCGACGTCCACCCCGGCGGAGTGGTTCGTGGTGGCGACGAACGTGACGTTCGGGCACGAGCGCGAGACGTGATCCACGCCGGCGAGGACCGCGTCGGTCGCGCGGTGGACGTCCACCGGGTTCGTCTCGAGCGATGCTCCGGCCCGGCTCACCGCGAGCGACTCGACCTCGTCGAGCAGCACGATCGTCGGGCGACCTCGGCGCGCGAGATCGGGCAGCGTGCGCTCGAACAACCGAGCGACGCCGCGCTGGCTCTCGCCGAGCATCTGGCTGGGGAACGAGTGCGGGTCGATATCGACGAACAAGACCGGCTCGCCAAGCTGCCGCGCGGCCTGATCCGCGAGGCCACCGGCGAGGGTGGTCTTTCCGGTACCGGGCGGTCCGGCGAGCACGATGAGGCCGTGGATCGGCAGGCCAACGCCGCTGATGCGCCTGCGCTGCGTGAGCGAGAACAGGACGTAGCTGAGGAGGCGCTCCTTGAGCTCGGGCGCGACGAAGATCCGATCCCATCGCTCCTGCCAGTCGGGGTCGGGAAGCTCCGTGATGGAGACGATCCCTTCGATCCCCGGCGGCACCTGGACGGCGGGCATCGGCTAGGCCCCGGGCCGCCCGTCGAAGTGATCGGGCCAGACCACGCCTGAAAGATCCGGAGCGTCGAGCTCGGGCAGCTCTTCGAACAGGTCCAGCGGATCGAGCAGGATCCGCATCATGTCGTAGAGCGCGTCGAAGTTGTGCACGCGGATGAGCCGCGCGGTCGTGGTCTTGTCGTCATTGAAATGCTGATGCCAGGCCCAGTGGTCGACGACGATGAGATCCCCCGCCTCCCAGGGAAAGCTCTCGCCGTCGAGCTCGCTATGGCCGCGACCGGAAACGACGTAGAGCCACGCCTCGCCGCCGTGCCGGTGGCGCGACTGGTAGAGACCGGGGGCGAGCTCGTGCATGACGGCACTGAGACCGGCGGTGTGGTAGCCGATCGACTTGTCGACGAGGAACAGGCTCCTGGCGCCGCGCTTCGTGATCAGGCCGCGGACGTCGTCGAACCGGGTGATGAGGCGGGCGCTCTCGGTCCCCGCGAACTGCTGGGCGAGCCGTTGGGTCCGCCGCGCGAGCGGATCACTACCCGCGATCGCGGCGGTCTGCTTCGGCCGCGGCGGCAGCTTCGCGACCGGCGTGTCACCGCCGTCCTCGAGGAGCGCCACGCCGAACTGCTCGAGCATCGGCTGCACGCTCCAGGTGTGGAACACCGCGGCCGCGTCGCCGTCATTCCCGTGCCGGTGCCAGGCCCAGCTGGGCAGGTGGAGGGTGTCCCAGGGCCGCCAATCGATCCGCTGCCCGTCGATCTCGGTCCAGCCGCAGCCGGACTCGATGAACTCGATGGCGTCCCAGGAGTGGCGGTGCACGGTCGTCGTGGTGTGTGGCGGGATCTCGTGCAGCGTCGCGTCCAGGTTCTTCGTGGGCCGATCGCCGTCATAGCCGGCATAGACGCCGCTCCGCATCCGGCGGCCGGGCACGTCGTGCATGACGACGTCGCTCCGCTTGATGACCGTCTTGTGGTAACCCTTCCACTCGTCCAGCAGCGACTCGCGCCGCTTCTTCTGGATCTCGTAGTGGG
>JANLWM010000092.1:0-8958 GCA_031364525.1 Chloroflexota bacterium
CCGAGCTCGAGCCGCCGCTCACGTATTCCGGATCGAAGGCATTTGGCACCGCGCCATACGGCGACCGCGTCCCCACCAGCCCGGTCGCGAACTGATCGAGATTCGTTTTTCCCACAAGCAAGGCCCCGGCCGCCTCGAGACGCTCCACGACGGTCGCGGAGCGCGACGGCCGGTAGGCGAAGGCCGGGCACCCGGCCGTGGTCTCGAGTCCCAGGGCATCGATGTTGTCCTTGACCGCGTACGGAACACCGAAGAGCGGGAGCCGATCTGCGACTGAGGGTTCATCGCGACGCAGCTGCTCCAATCCGCGCGCGCGCTCTCGAAGCTCGGCGGCGGGGACGCCGGTGATCCAGATCGGGAGCCCGCTTCGTCGGGCGAGCACGTCCTCGACCACCGCCGACGGCGTGGCGCGTCCCGCGCGATAGTCGTCCAGAAGAGCCCGGATCGTCACACGGCGCAGGGTACATGTGGCTGCCGACGTGGCCGACGCGCGCTTGCTAAACTCACCGAACACGCCCAGGTGGCGAAACGGCAGACGCGGCAGTCTGAGGGGCTGTTGCCCGAAAGGGTTTGCGGGTTCAAGTCCCGCCCTGGGCACCGATCACGCGCGAAATCACAACACGCGGCCCGACCACCTCCCACTCCTGAAACGCAGCGCCAGGATCGCGGCTCGCACGCAGTAATCCACGAGGATCGCGAGCCAGATCCCCGCGAGGCCAAGCCCCAGCGGGAATGCGAACAGGACCGCGAGCGGCAACCGCACGATGAACCAGTTCACCACCGACGTTGCGAGCGTGAATCGGGTATCACCGGAGCCGCGGAGCGCGCCGCCCATCGTGAAGTTAACGGCCTGGGCCGGCTGGGCGAGACCGATCACGACGAGCGCGCCGATACCGGCGGTGATGACCGACGAGTCGTCGGTGAAGATCCCGATGAAGAAGCGTGGGAACAGGGCAAGGGCCGCCCCGGCAGCGCTCGTCCAGGTGACCGCCATGCGGGTCACGGCCCAGCCGGAGCGCATCGCTCGCTCCGGGTCGCGCATCCCGAGCGACTGACCGACCAATGCGGCCGAGGCCGCCGAGAACCCGATGCACGGAAGGAATGACACGGACTCGAGCTGGCTGATGAGCTGGTGCGCGGCGTACGCCTCGGTCCCGAGGCGGAAGACGAGGAAGCCGAGCGCGAGGATGCCGACACTGAACAGAAGCGACTCACCCGCCGAATAGCCGCTGATCGAGGCGAGCGACCGAAGCGTCGTGCGCTCGAACCTCCATGAGCCGCCACCGATCCGCAGCCCTGCGACACCGCGCCACAAGAGCCCGACCGTCAAGGCCCAGAACACGACGCTCACGCCGATCTGGGCGTATGCCGCACCCATGATCCCGATCCCGGCGACGGTCACGAGCAGGTACGTCGCCGGAACGGTCAGGGCCGAGCCGAGCACCGACAGCCACATCGGCGTGCGCGTGTCGCCTGCCGCCCGCATCGCGGACACGCCGATGATCGAGACCGTCCCGAAGACGTTGAGACCGCCGACGACGGCGAGGTACGGCGCGCCGGCCGACGCGACATCATCGGCCGCGCCGATGAGCGTGAGCAGCCCCCTTGCGAACACCACGAACAGCGCGCCCGTCGCGACACCGAGCACCGCGCCAAGCACAAGGGACTGGCGCACGACGGCCGACGCCGCATCGGCGCGGTGTTCGCCCATGCGACGGCTCACGAGCGCGATCGTGCCGATGGAGAGCGCGTTGAACACCGGAAACAGCAGGAGCGTGAACTGAAGGGAGGCGCCGACGGCGGCCGTGGCCACCGCGCCGAGGTGACCGATGAACACGATGACGACGGTTTGTCCGCTCGCCCGGATCAGCTGATCGATGATGCCCGGCCATGCGAGCGTGAATGCGGCACGATCGGGACTGAGGAGAGCGAGCTGCGCGGCTCGGGTCTGCGGCCTGTTCGCCTCGCTCACCCGACCGCGACGCCGCTGCCGGGCACGACCGCGCCGATCGACCATGCCTCGACGCCGTTGGCCGCGCGTTCGCGGTCCCAGGCTGCGGCATGGGCGGCCGGCACGCCGATGAGGAGACCGCCGGATGTCTGCGGATCGAGCATCAGCCGCTGGGTGGCCGCGTCCATGCCGGAAGCGAAGCGCACGTGGCCCTCACCGACGAAGTACGACGTGTTGCGCTCGAGCCCACCGAAGCTGACCCCGCGCTCGGCGTGCGCACGAGCGCCGGGCAGCAGCGGGACCGACACGGCGTCGATCCGGATGCCGACCGTCGAGCGCTCGGCCATCTCATTGGCGTGCCCGACGAGGGCGAAGCCGGTCACGTCCGTCGCCGCGTGCAGACCGGCCGCGGCCGCGGCGCGTGCTGCGCCTCGATTGAGCGCGACCATCGATGCCACCGCGGACGCGAGATCCTCTGGAGCGATGTCCCCGTTCTTGTGGGCCGTCGTGAGCACCCCCGTGCCGATGGGCTTCGTCAGCCAGAGGGCGTCGCCGGCGTGCAGCGCGCCCTTCGTCAGGATCCGGTCCGGGTGCACCCGACCCGTCACCGCGAGACCGAATTTGGGCTCCCGATCGATCACCGTGTGCCCGCCGGCGATGACCCCGCCGCCCTCGGCCACCTTGTCCACGGCGCCCTGGATGAGCCGTTCGAGCACGTCGAAGGACAGGTCGTCCGGCCAGGCCACGATGTTCAGGGCGAACAGGACCTCGCCACCCATGGCGTAGACATCGGACATCGCGTTCGCCGCCGCGATCGCGCCCGCCGCATACGCGTCATCGACGACCGGCGGGAAGAAGTCGAGGGTCTCGATGATGGCCGCATCGGGGGCAACGCGGTACACCGCCGCGTCGTCGGACGTTCTGAGTCCGACGAGCAGCTCCGCCGGGTCGCGCTGCGCGGCGAGGGGGCGCAAGACCTGCGCCAGTGGGCCAGGGCCCAGCTTCGCTCCTCAGCCGGCGCAGGACGACAGGGACGTGAGCCTGACTTCCTCGCGTGTGGACACGCGCTGAGAATAGGCCGCTGGCGGCTCAGAGCGTCGTTGCGAACTGACCGCTGAGCGAGTTCGTCAACGCGAGCGGGCCGTACTGCCGGAGCCATGGCGCGACGGCATTGCCGGGCATCGGACGCGCGACGAGGAATCCTTGCATCACGTCGCAGCCGAGGGTCGCGAGACGATCGCGTGTCGTGATGTCCTCGACGCCCTCCGCGACCACCTTGTATCCAAGGCCGTGGCCAAGGTCGACGATCGCACGCACGATCGTCGCTTGGTGCTCGTTCGTGGCCATGCCCATGACGAATGAGCGATCGATCTTGAGCTCGTCCAGCACCAACCGGTTCAGGTACGCAAGCGATGAGTAGCCGGTACCAAAGTCGTCCAGCACGATGCGCACGCCCGTGGCGCGCAACGCTTCGATCGTGGCGAGCGCGCGCTCCGGCTCCGCGGCCAGGACGGATTCCGTGATCTCGAGGCGCAGGAGCTCGGGCGGCGTCTGCCAGCGCTCGAGAAGCTGGCTGACCGTGGCCGCGAGCTGGGGGTCGAGCACGTTCCGCATCGAGAGGTTCACCCCGACCGGCATCACATGACCCGCAAGCTGCCATGCGCGCGCCTGGCGGATCGCCTGCGAAAGGACTTCACGCGTGAGCTGCTTGATCAGGCCGGTACGCTCGGCGAGCGGAATGAAGTCGTCCGGCGCCACGAGACCTCGCTGCGGATGCAGCCACCGGACGAGGGCCTCCACGCTCGTGATGGTCCCACCCCGCAGGCTGACGAGGGGCTGATAGTAGAGAACGAGCTCACCCCCATCGATCGCCCGACGAAGCTCGGCCGTCATCGCGAGTCGTCGTGCGCCGCTCCGATCCTGATCCACCGAGAACACCGCGTACCCGGAGAGCGACCCCTTGGCCGCGTGCATCGCAACATCAGCGCGCGTGAAGAGCTCTTCGGCGTCCTCGGCGTGCGTCGGCGCGAGCGCGATGCCGATGCTGCCTCCGACGTCGAGCGACACGCCATTCAGCACGAAGGGCAGCTCGAGGGCAGCCACGATCTTTTCCGCGACCTGGATCGCGCCGCTCCGGTCGGTCGCCGGAAGCAGCACCGCGAACTCGTCGCCGCCAAGGCGCGCGATCGTGTCCGACTGGCGGAGCTGCGTCGTGATGCGGGGCCCGACCTCGCGGAGGAGCTCGTCGCCGGCGTCGTACCCGAAACCGTCGTTCACCGCCTTGAAGTCGTTGAGGTCGACAACGAGCAGGCTGGTCTGCTCGCCGCTCCGCTGCGCGCGCACGAGTGCCTGCTGTAGCCGCTCGGTGAGGAGCGTCCGGTTGGGTAGGCCAGTGAGGAGGTCGTGGAAATATTGGAACTCGCGCTGGGCTCGCAGGCGATACAGCTCGCGCAACGAACCGGATAGGAGCAGTGCGGTAAGGAGGTACACGATGATGTGGAAGGCTGCGAGCGGCGGAGTCGTCGAGAAGCCGTAGGTCGCGGTGCGGTACGCGGAGACCGCCAGATATGCGACCGACAGGGCGATCGCGGACCCGATCGCGCCAAGGCGTCCGAAGCGGAATGCCGTGCCGATGATGACCAATACGCCGATCGTCCAAATGGACCAGTCCGGACTCGCGGAGAAGATCCACATCGCGTACACGACGACGACCATGTCGATCGCCAGACCGCCAAGTCCAAGGCGGCGCTGGTCCTCGATCGAACGCGCCCATCTGAGGAGCACCTGAAGCGCGGCAGCCCACGCCGCGAGCCCGACGGCGAGATAGACCAGATGAATCGGGTCGGTCGTACGAAAGAGCGGACCGAGGGTGAGGAGCAGGAGCGCGCCCGCCACGCGGGCGAGCTGGAGCGTCCGTTCCAGCCGTCGCGCCTCGATCAGGGGGTGCTCGATCTCCTCAGTTGTCACGACCTGAACACGCTATGGGCCTGTCGCCAGTTCTGACTCGCCCGACCGGGGGAGAGCGGAATCGCGTACGGGTCGAAGCCAAGGAGCTCTAGACCCGGGCGATCGACCGATCGGATCGACCGGCCGCCGAGAGACCTGCCCGATCCATGGCGGCCTGCATGACGGCGGTGGACGCCCGGAAGTCGGTGACCGCCAGCTGTGCCCGCGGATTGCGCTCGATGACATTGAGCGCCCACTGGCCGAGATCAGCGGCGGACACGAAGTCGCTCGCCTGCACCGCATCGATGCGCTTCCAGAAGTCAGCGATGCGCTGCTCGACATTCGTGGCCGGCGCGGGCGCGGCCGCAGGCGCTGTCAGCGCGAGCCCGCCGCGATCCAAGCCTCCCTGCATGGCAGCAGTGGACACCCGGAAGTCGGCGACCGTCGTGCGGGCGCGCGGATTGCGCCCGATGACGTTCAGCGCCCATTGCCCGAGGTCCGCCGCAGAGACGCAGTCGCCCGGCTGCAGTGCGTCGATGCGCTTCCAGAAGTCCGCGATGCGCTGCTCGACGCTCGTTGTCGGCGGCGGCGCCGCGGTGAACAAGGTCGGTGCACAGGCCTTTGTCGGCGGATTCGAGAGGAAGAGATACCCGGTGTCCGTGTTGTATGGATTCACGACCCGGAAGCCCGCGTCGCGGACCTCGAAGTGAAGGTGGAACCCGCCGCAGGATCCGCCGAACGTGTTGCCAGTGTTGCTCGAGCGGGCGATCTGCTGTCCCGCCTGGACCACCTGGTTCTGCTTCACGAACTGCGTGACGCTCCCCGGTTGGAGGTGGTAGTACGCGGTGACGAGGCCGTTTGGGTGGCGGATCCAGATGCTGTTGCCCGCGCCGCCGCCGTCGCTGAGGTTCTTGTTGCAACCGTCGGCGAAGCCGTCCTGTGCGGATTGGATCGTCCCGCCGGCAGCCGCGTAGATCGGAGTGCCCTGCGGGACGCTGTAGTCGGTCCCGGAGTGGTCGTATGGAAAGCCGAGCGTGATGTTGCTGTACGTCGGCAATCCCACCCGCACGGTCCAGGGGTCATAGACGTAGAACGGAATGAACGGATCGCCGGCGACGGGGAGCGAGAGGAACGGTGCCGTCGCGGCCGCCGCCACGGTCGACGAGGGAAGCACGCTCGCGAGGACGAGCACGACGACCGCCAGCGCCCGCATTCCCCTTCGCACGCGCGAAGTGTAGGCGGCCGCGGTCCTAGATCGCGGGTGTTCGGATGCCCGTGTACCAAAGCGCGATCGCCAAGACGATCAGCAGCAGCGCGAGCGCGAGGTGCGACATGCCGCGGCCGCGACGGACGAGGACGACAAGAAGCAGGATCGCCGCCGACGCGACGAGGGCGAGGTCGAGGCCGACGAAGAACAGCTGCATCAGATCACGTTGTGCTCGGTCACGAGCTCGCCCTTCGCGAATCGCTCGAACCGAAGTGCCGTGATGTCCACGCTCGTGGGCTCGCCGCAGACCAGCTGCGCGATGACCTCCCCTGCTGCGGGCGCCTGCATGAGCCCGTGGCCGGAGAATCCGGCTGCGCTGATGAACCCGGGCACCGCATCGATCGTCCCGAGGATCGGATGCCTGTCGGGCGTGTCCTCGTAGTAGCCGGCCCACCCGGTCTTCACCGTGGCGTGCTCGAGCACCGGCAGGCGCTCCAGCGCGCGTTCGACGACGGTGGGCAGGAAGTCCCAGTTCACGGAGTCATCCTGATCGGGACCGTCATTGGGATCGGCCATCCCCAGGAGAACGCCGCCGGACTCGCGATGGAAGTACAGGCCCGAGGCGAACTCGATCGTGAGGGGGAACTCGTGGTCGAGGCCGGGCACGGGCGCCGTCACGAAGATGTGCCGGCGTAAGGGCACGATCGGGAGCGCGACCCCGGCCATCGCGCCGATGCGGGCGCCCCACGCACCCGCAGCATCGATCACGGTGGGGCACGCGATGCGATCACCGGCCGCCCGCACCGCGACCACACGGCCGCGATCGAGCTCGATGCCCGTCACCTCAGCGCCTTCACGGAACTCCACACCACGCTCGCGGGACCGCGCCACGTAGCCCTGCAGGATCGAGTTCGGGTCCGCGTAGCCGTCCTTCGCGCAGAACGTCGCGAACCGGACGTCATCGACGCGGACCTCGGGGAAGAGCGCCTGCGCATCGGTGCCGCTGAGCCGCTGAGCCGGCACGTCAAGCCGACGCCAGAGGGCGAGCGACCGTTCAAATGGGGCGACATCGCGCTCCTCGGTGATCAGAAAGAGATAGCCGACCTGATGGAACGCGGGATCGACTCCCATTTCCTCCTTGAACGCCTCGAGCCGCGGCAGGGCCAGCTGGGAGAGCCGGACGTTGACCTCCGTCGAGAACTGCAGGCGGATGCCGCCGGCGTTCTTGCCAGTGGAGCCCGAGCCGAGGCGGTCCCGCTCCAGTACGACGATGCGGCCGGCCCCGCGGACGCTCAGGTGGTACGCGATCGACGCGCCGATGACACCACCGCCGACGATGACGACGTCCGCGCTCGTCACTGCTCCGGCGGCACGGCGGACGGCGCGATCCGGACCATCGCGAGAAGCGCCTTGTACAGCTCGAGGTAATCGCGAGAGGCATACGCGACCGCACGCGGGCCGCTGCGCCGCGTGCCGGGGATGAGCTCGGCCATATCTGCCATCGCCGAGGTGAGGAACGCGAGATCGATCTCGTTGCGCGCCTTGGGCCGCACGGCCCGTGCATCGCGGGCAACGTCCATCGCTTTGGCGGCCGCAACCTGCAGCAGCTCCTGTACGCGCTGCGGATGCAGCATCTTCGCCGAGAACCGGCCGATCGCGTCCTTCGTCTTGACCGTGACACACGACGGAACGAGCGATCGGGCCTCGCGGCAGGTCGCTCCGTCACCGGCAACGAGCGTGACGCTCGCTCCGAAGTAGCCGGCGAGGTACACGTTCAGCGTCGTTTCGCCGACCGGTCTCCCGTTCAGACGGCACTCGTAGATCGCGCGGCTCGCGTACGTGTGGTCGAGGACGGCGCGCGGGTGACCGGCCATCCCGTGATAGCCGATGAAGAAGCAGGTGTCGTAGCCGCCGTCGATGCCCTGCCCCATGCTCCAGGGCTTGGCAGTCCCGACGATGAGCTCTGCCCGGGGGTCGAGCTCGTCGGCGTAGAGGTTGTGCATGTTCCCGTGGGAGTCGTTCACGCAGAATCGCGCGGCGCCATTCGATGCGGCGCCCTCGATCGCGGCATTCACCTCGTTCGTCATCCACGTCCGCGCCCGCTCGTACTCGGGTCCGTGCATCATCACGTGGCTGTACGCGGCGACGCCGCCGATACCTTCCATGTCGACAGAGATCCAGACGCTTGAGGCGTCGCGTTTCGGCATCGGTGACCGATGGTAGCGAGGTCACTCGGTCAAGGCGGGGCGGTAGAATGAGCCAGCCGCCGACGTGGAGAAATTGGCAAACTCGTACGCTTCAGGGGCGTATGGTCGAAAGGCTTTGCGGGTTCAAGTCCCGCCGTCGGCACAGGCTCTGACTACTGCTTCACCGCCGTCTTCACGTACCACTCCTCGACATTCCAGAACCGCTGCGTCGGATCGTTGACCGGCGCGACCTTGAAGCCCTTCAGGGTGCGTGACTGCGCGTACAGATAATCCGAGTAATAGAGGAACAGCACCGGTAGATCCGCAGCGATCGCGGTGAACGCCTGACCGAGCAGGTCACGTCGCTTGGACTGATCCACCGATCGGCGGGCCTGCTCCAACAGGCGGTCCATGGCGAGCGTCGAGTAGCCGGAGAAGTTGTCGCCCGGATCGCCGACCTGGCTCGAGTGGAAGAACGGATACGGATCCGGGTCGGGGCCCACGGTGATCCCCACGAGCAGCGCGTCGAAGTCCCGCTGCCGCGCGACGCGATCGACGAGGTCCGCGAACGTGACGGCCCGCACCTCGACGGCGATGCCGATGTTCGTGAGATCGTCCGCGATCTGCCGCGCGGCGGCAAGACGAGCCGGCTCGTCGGATGTGGAGAT
>JANLWM010000100.1:0-5504 GCA_031364525.1 Chloroflexota bacterium
GATGCCGCAGGTCAGCCAGAACGTGCGGAGGCGGTCACCGTCGCCGGGGCGGTACGTCCGGAGGTCCACATCTTCCATACTCCCACCATGCGCTTCGGGCGTTTCGAGGTAGACATCTTCAGCGACGGCACGTTCAAGCTGGACGGCGGCGCGATGTTCGGCGTCGTTCCGAAGGTGCTCTGGAGCAAGCTCAAGGAGTCCGACGAGCTCAATCGCGTGACGATGGACATGAACTGCGTCCTCATCCGCGATGCCGATCACGTCGTGCTCATCGAGACCGGCGCCGGCTCCAAGCTCACGGAGAAGCAACGAGGGATCTACGGGATCGAGCGTCCGCCCGCACTGCTCGACGAGCTCGCGAAGCGCGGCGTGAAGCCGGAGGACGTGACGCTCGTCGTGAACACCCACCTGCACTTCGACCACTCCGGGGGGAACACCCGGCGCGATGGCGACGGACTGGTGGCGACCTTCCCGCACGCGAGCTACGTGTTCCAACGGCTCGAGTGGGTCGACGCGCTCAACTCGAACGAGCGCACCCGGGGCTCGTACTTCCCCGATGACTTCGCCCCGCTCGAGGCGGCCGGCAAGCTCGAGCTCATCGACGAGGCCGTCGAGATCCTGCCCGGCATCCGGCTGGACCGCGTGCAGGGCCACACCCGGGGCACCCAGACCGTCCGCGTCATCGACGGGAAGCGCACCGCGTTCTTCTCATCGGACTTCCTGCCGGACCGCCACCACCTGCCCTTGCCGTGGATCCCGGCGCAGGACCTCTACCCCATGGACACGCTCGAGGCCAAGCGCACGATCCTCGCACGCGCCGTCGCTGAGCAATGGCTCGTCGGCTTCACCCACGATCTTCCGCGCTTCGGCACCCTGAGCAGCGTGGACGGCAAGCTTCGGTACACCGAGGTCCCTTCGTGAGGTGGGCCTGACCGTCCCGGACCGCGCGTCCACGCTCATCGTGGGCGGGGGCATCGTCGGCACCGCGGCGGCGTTCTTCCTCGCGGAGCGCGGCGAGCACGGTGTGGTCGTGCTCGAGCAGGGCACCCTCGGCTCCGGCACCACGAAGGGCGGTCTCGGCGGCATCCGCCATCAGTTCGTCGATGAGCTCGATATCCGCCTCTCGAAGCTCTCGAGCGAGTTCTGGCGCGACTTCGACTCCTTCACGAGCAGCGTCCACCGCTTCGAGCAGAACGGGTACCTGTTCGTGACCGACAGCGCCGAAGGTCTTGCAGCACTGCGCGAGTCGATGACCCTCTACGCCACGCTTGGCATCGAGGCCGAGATGGTCGGACCGCAGCAGATCGCGCGCATCATCCCCGGCATCCGCATCGATGACCTGAAGGGTGGCCGCATCGGCAGGCGCGATGGCTATGGCGCTCCGCTGGATGCGCTTGCCGGATTCGCCGCTGCGGCCGTGGTCGAGGGCGTGCAGCTCTTCGAGCACACGTGCGTCGAGGCGCTGCTCGTCGAGCAGGGCGCGGTCGTGGGCGTGCGGACCAAAGACGGCGAGGTCAGGGCGGACCGCGTACTGCTCGCGACCGGCGCGTGGACGGCCGCGCTCGCGGCGAGCGCCGGAGTGCAGGTCCCGATCTGGCCCTACCGGCGGTCGATCATGGAGGCGAGTGGTCCATTCCCAGAGCTCGTCGATATCCCGCTCGTCATCGAATGGGAGACCGGCTTCCACTTCCGCCCGTACTCGCACAATGGCGGCGCGGCCCAACGGTTCGCGATGCCGAACATCACTGCGACGGGGGCGACCGAGCGGGGACCGGCAGCACCGCCCGCGGTCTTCGGATCGCCGACCGGTGATCTTTCCGTGCCCGCGCAGCTCGAGCCCTGGGTGAGATCGCGCGGAGCGTGGCGGATGGCGGCGTTCCAGGATCTGAAGATCACCGACAGCTGGTCCTGCAACTACGAGATGACGCCCGACGATCACCCGATCGTCGGCGCGATCCCCGGCACCCCCGGGCTCTACATCGCGGCGGGCTTTTCCGGGCACGGGTTCATGCACGCGCCGGCCACCGCGCAGCTCATCGTGGAGGAGATGCTCGACGGGAAGACCACCGCGCTCGACATCAGCGACCTCTCCATCGATCGCTTCCGCACCGGCCGGCGTCCATTCACTCCCGCTGTCCTGTGATCGTCCACCGGCGGAGCGGCCTCGACGGGGCTTGCGCGGCCACGGGCACCGCAGTGATCATCGATGTCTTCCGCGCATTCACGACCGCCGCATGTTGCGTCGCTGCCGGAGCACGCGAGGTCGTGCTCGTCGGCGATCATGAGCAGGCGCTCGCGCTGAAGGCTGCCGATCCGTCGATCTTCCTTACGGGTGAGATCGGGGGCCGGCCGATCCCCGGATTCGACGTGGGCAACTCGCCGTCGCGGATCGACGGCCTCGACCTCTCGGGGCGCCGGGTGGTGCAGCGCACGAGTGCCGGGACACAGGGCGTCGTGGCGGCCGCCGGCGCGGCTGAGATCGTCCTCGGCAGCCTGGTCATCGCTGCGGCGACCGTCAGATACCTTCGCGATCGCGACGAGATCTCGCTCGTTGCGATGGGCACGCACGGTGGTGACGATCACGACGAAGACGAGATCTGCGCGGCGTACCTCGAGCAGCTGCTCGACGGCGCAGCACCACCACCCCCGACCATTTCGCTCGCGGCATCGGAGGAGTGGCCCGACTGGTTCCCGCGCCGTGATGCGGAGCTCGCGATGCAGGTCGACCGCTTCGCCTTCGCCCTGCCGGTGACTCGCGAGGGCGGGCTGCTCATTGCGCGCCCGGCGTTCCTCCCGTAGAGCTCTGGGTCAGCGCACGCCCGTCGGAGCGGGCAGCACTGCGAGGGCGCCTATCGCAACGCCCGCCGACCGCGAGACGAAGGAGTCCGCGCTGACCGAGTACGCGTACAGGTCATAGGTCGCGCCGCCGCGATAGAGCTTCGAGATCAGCCAATCACCGGCCTGCAGCACATCACCGCGTGCGAAGGTGCCGACGGTCTCCCGCACGACGCGCCCACGGTCGTAGACGACCATCCGGCCGTTGATCTCGTTGGAGTCGGGTCCGTCGGGACGCCAGGCGACGATGCGGCCATCGGCCAAGAGCGCGACGGGATGCTCCTCCGCGACCGCTGACAGGGTGAGGACCTGCTCGACCGTGCCGATGCGCTCGATGACCGCGCTCGGTGGCCGCGGGTTCGTCAAGACGAGCGACGTCGTGCCCTCGAGGACCGCGTGCGCGCTCGCGTCCGTGGCGATCAGGCGATGGTCCGAGAATCTGATCGGCGCCCCGGTGCGACCATCGAAGGTGAACGTCCCGACCCGGTCGGTCGGCTGAACGCCGGCGTTCGAAGCCGACGGCAGGTAGTAGGACAGCCCCAGTGCCGTCCAGCGGAACTCGACGCTGTACCAGTACGCGCTCGGTAGCCGCTGACTCGTCCTTCCACTGACGAGGTCCAGCTCGAGCCAGCGGCTCTGGCAGGTCGGTGCCGGCGCCGGGCAGTCGCCGCGGACGCCGACGATCGCGCTCGTCCCGTTGGGATCGACCGGTCCGATGCCGATCTCCGTGGTCCCGCCGATCGCCCGGGCGGACTTGGTCGTGAAGTCGTAGACGAAGGCTTCGCGCGCGGGATCGGTGAACGACGCGCCGGTGCCGCGCGCGCATTGCACCAGGGCGGTGCGGCCATCGGCCGAGATGCTGAGCGCGGTGACCGGATCTTGACCGCGGTCCTGCGGACACACGTGCGCCTCCAGCTGCCACGATCCACCACGCCAGCGCACAAGGTCGCCGACCGCGGTCCCGGCGACGAGCGGCACGTCGGGGAATACCGCGGCAGGGATGGCCTGCGTCGCTGTGGCGCTCGGGATCACCGTCGCCGACGCGAGCGTCGGTTGGGTCGTCGATGAAGGCGTCGGCGTTCCGTTCGTCACGGATGCCGGCGCGCACGAGACGAGTAGCGCTGTCAGGGCGACCGCAGCCATGACGTGCAGCCGACGAGCCCACATCACTGGCATCCCGTGCCGGGGCGCACCGCTTGACTGAGGCGCGGGTAGTCGCCCGGCGCGAGCGATGACTCGATCACGACGATCCGCATCGCTCCCTTGAAGAACAGCTCCGTCCCGACGGCCGGTCCGCAGCGGGTCCACCCCTGCTGCGTGAGCGCTGGGCCGAGCGTGCCACGCGCGCTGCGATTCGCCTCCGCCCCGCAGTCCACCCACCAATTGCTCTGATCGCCGCCGACCTCGGGTGGCCGCACGTACGCGCAGGCCTGTGGGACGACGAATCCGACGGGTGCGGGCTTGGCCCGCGTCGCCGGATACGTGCCTTCCGGGACGTAGCTTTCGGGGACGACACCGTTGATCTGAGGCACGCCGAGCCCCGCAAAGATGGGGTACGGCACGCCCGCGGTGACCCCCACGCAGACATACCCGCCGAATTGCCCCTCGGTCGGGTCGGTGCGGGCCACCGTCAACGTGATCTTGAGCGGCGAACGACCCGGTGAGTTCAGGACGAATGACCCGTCAGTGGCCGGCGCGGTCCTGACGTAGTCACTCACCGTCCCGCAGGCGACCGCCCAGGTTGCCACTGGTGCGGTCGCCTGCGGGACGGTGTTCGTGCGCGCGACGCTCGGCGACGGGAACGGTACAGGACCCGCGGACGTGCAGCTGACCGCGGCCATGAAAGCGAGAGCCGCGAGCAGGGCACGGGACATCCACGACACGCTACGGAAACTGCGCCGGTCCGGCATGACCGAAGGGTCATCGCCCGCTACGCGGAGGCGCCGTCTTCGAGGGGTGTCACAACGATCGTCCGCCACGTCGCGAGGCGCACGCCCACGAGGATCACGGCGCCGCCACCGACCTCAAGCGGTGTCACGCGCTCGTTCAGCAAGAGCACCGCCTGCACCAGCGCGAACACCGGCACGAGGTAGCTCACCATCGATGCGAGCCCCGCGCCAAAGCGGCGCACTGCCCAATAGAACAGCACGAACCCGATGATCGTTGCGAACACGACGAGGTATCCGATATCGAGCCACGCGCTCAACGGCCAGGTGGGCACGTCGCGATACCCCTGCTCGAGGAAACCGAACGGGAAGAGCATCGCTGCGCCCATGAGGCAGGCGACCGCGGTGACCCCGAGCGGCGAGCCGGACCGCGTCGTGATCGCGCCGAGCGTCGCGTACACGCTCCAGCACGCCGCCCCACCGAGCATCAGCAGGTCGCTCATGAGCCGTTGGGATGAGAACGCCGCGCCGCTCTGCGCGCCGGCGACGACGATCGCCGCGCCGACCGTCGCGAACGCGATCCCGGCGACCTTGTTCCGCGTCAGACGCTCACCGAGGAAGGTCGCGATGAAGACCGTGAGCACCGGATTCAACGTTGGCACGATGAGCGCGCCGTCGGAGGCCGGTCCGAGGGTGAGGCCGATGAAGACCAGGGCGTTGTACGCGAAGATCCCGAAGAACGCGGCGACGAGCAGCAGCTTCCAGCGGACGAGCCCAAGCGAC
>JANLWM010000192.1:0-6120 GCA_031364525.1 Chloroflexota bacterium
AGGTATCTGATTGGCGTACGAGCAGTTCGACAAGCTGGTCGCTGAGCGCACTCCGCGGTGGATCGAAGAGCTCTCGGACTTCTGCCGGATCCCCTGCGAGACGGCCGTGCTGCCCGATCTCGCGCGCGGCGCGAAGTGGACCGCCGATCGGCTTCGCAAGGCCGGGGCGAAGGTCGAGATCATCGAGAAAGATGGCATCGCCCCATTGGTGGTCGGCGAGATGGGCAGCGGACCCCGGACGCTCATTTGCGTCCAGCACTACGACGTGCAGCCGGCGGCGCCCCTGGACCTCTGGACGAGCCCGCCGTACGAGCCGGCGATCCGCGAAAACAAGCTGTTCGCCCGCGGCGTGTCCGACAACAAGGGCCAGTTCCTCATCCGCGTCCAGGCCGCCGAGGCCTACCAGGACGCGATCGGCCCGCTCCCGATCAAGATCCGCTTCCTCGTTGAGGGCGAGGAGGAGTCCTCGAGCCGCCACTTCAACTCGATGCTGCAGGAGCGGCCCGACCTCACCGCGGGCGACGGGTCGCTGCAGGAGGGTGGCGGCCTCGACGCTCAGGACCGGCCCACGCTGATCTGCGGGGTCCGCGGGATCCTGTACGTCGAGCTCTCGCTGAAGACCCTCGGCTATGACGCGCATTCCGGTGGCGCGTCCCTGTTCGAGAACGCGGCGTGGCGCCTCGTCGAGGCCCTCGCGACGATGCGGAAGCCCGATGGCACCGTGACGATCGACGGCTTCTACGACGACGTCCGCAAGCCCACCGACAAGCAGCTCGCCCACCTCAAGACGATCCCCTTCGAAGAGGCGAAGATCAAGGCGATCTACGGCGCGAAGCGGTTCGTCGGCGGCCGTAGCGGCCCCGAGGCACAGGTGGCCCAGCTTTTCGCCCCGACCTGCAACATCGCCGGCATCTGGTCCGGCTGGACCGGCAATGACGCGAAGACGATCACTCCGGCCGAGGCTCACGTGAAGATCGACATGCGCCTGGTGCCGGATCAGGATCCCGAAAAGATCGAGAAGCAGCTGCGCGCCCACCTCGACAAGCGCGGCTTTGAGGACATCGCGATCAAGAACTGGGGCAGCGAGCATCCCTACTGGGGCCCGGTGGATGCTCCGATCGTCGACGCCGCGGAGCGAGCCTCGGCCGCGGTGTACGGGGTGCAGCCGCTGCGCGTCTTTTCGAGCCCGGGCACCGCACCGCAGTACCAGGTCTGCAACCCGCACAAGCTGCCGATGGTCGCGATCGGCTATGGGCATCCTGATTCGCGGGCACACGCGCCTGACGAGAACGTGAGGCTCGATCTCATGCCAAAGGCGGCGATGGTGCTCGCGCGATTCTTCGATGAGTTCGGCCGCACCTAAGGTCCTGCGGCTCGAGACCGCCAGGCTCGAGCTGCGGCTGTTCCGCCAGGACGATCTCGAGCCGTTCCTGGCGATGAACGCCGACCCGCAGGTCATGCGGTACATCGGCGACGGTCGGCCCCACGCCAGGGCGCGCGCGACAGCCACGTTCGAAAAGATGCACTGGCACTGGGCGGAGCACGGCTTCGGCCGCTGGTCGATCGAGCGTGCATCGGACGGCGCATTCCTCGGATTCTGTGGCGTGGCATTCCCGACGTTCATCGCCGAGGCCGCCACGCGACCGGAGATCGGCTGGCGGTTGCGGCGCGAGTTCTGGGGCAATGGCTATGCGACCGAGGCGGCGATCGCCGCCCGCGATCACTTCTTCGGATCATTCGCATACCCGGAGCTGATCAGCCTCGCGCACCCGGGCAACGTCGCGTCGCATCGGATCATGCGGAAGATCGGCATGCGGCGCGCCGATGATCTGGCGACCGCGGTGCGCGGCGTTCTCGTGGTGCACCAGCTCGACCGGACCGACTGGCGCCCGGCATGACCGACGCCATCGTGATCGGCCTGGGCGCCGATGGGAGCGCGGCCGCCGCGCGGCTCGCGGAGCGAGGGGCCACCGTCCTGGGTCTGGAAGCGTTCTCGCGTGGCCATACCGATGGGTCATCAGGCGGTCTGACCCGCGTGATCCGCCTCGCCTACTACGAGCATCCCGACTACGTGCCCTTGCTGAAGCGCGCCTGGGAGCTGTGGCGCGATCTCGAGCAGGCGACCGGCCACGCGCTCCTCCGCCCGACCGGCGGGGTGTACGCCGGGCCCCGCGACGGCGAGCTCGTCGCCGGCTCGCTGCGCAGCGCGCGCGACCACTCGCTCGAGCACGAGCTGCTCGACCCCGATGGCCTGCGCGACCGGCTGCCGCTGTTCAGGTTCGATCCGGAGTGGTGGGGGCTCGCCGAGACCGCGGCCGGCTACCTGCTTCCGGATCGCGCGATCGCGGCGCACCTGCGCCTCGCCGAGCGGCACGGAGCCGAGCTTCGCTTCGACGAGCGCGCCGAGTCGTGGACCAGAGACGGCGCGGGTGTGCGGGTGACGACCGATCGCGGGACCTACCGGGCGGCGAAGCTCGTCATCGCCGCCGGTGCCTGGAACGCCCGGCTCCTGCCCTGGCTCGCACCGGTCCTCGAGGTCAAGCGGGTCCCGCTGTTCTGGTTCGAGCCCGTCGCCGAGAAGGGCGCGCTTGCCACGCTGCCGGTGTACGTCGTCGACTCCGGCCTGGGGCACGGCTGCTACGGGTTTCCCTACCTCGCGGACCAGGGCCTGAAGATCGCGACGCACGGCGCCGGCACCCTGGCGGATCCCGACACGGTGGACCGCAAGGCGCACCCGACGGATGAGGCGCCGATCCGCGCCTTCATCAAGGAGCGGCTCCCCGCTGCCGACGGCCCGGTCCGCATGACGAAGATCTGCATGTACACCGTGACGCCGGACGAGCACTTCGTCGTCGATGGAGACGGTCCGGTGAGCTACGCGTCAGCGTGCTCCGGCCACGGGTTCAAGTTCGCGAGCGTCATGGGCGAGGTCCTTGCCGACCTCGCGCTCGATGGCCGCACCCGTCATCCGATCGAGTTCCTCTCGGCGGCCCGCTTCGCGGTGGCACCGGCATGAACATGGGGCGAACGCAGATCATCATCCGGCTATTGATCGCGGTCGCGCTCGTGGTGTTCATCTACTACAACCTGTTCACCGGAGGCCAGGGCCCGCGCTAGCGAACGTCGATGATCCAGAACACTACTTGGTCTTCCATCCAGCTGGTCCCGTCCACCACCGGCCGCAGATCCAACCGGTAGACGCCGCGCGTCAGTGGCGCGCGCACCCCGAATCGGAACTCGCCTATCTCGCCGGGCTGCACGACCGCGGCGGTCGTCGTCGCGATGCGGTCCTCCCACAGCCAGCTGCTTGCCATGCCGAGCGCGTACGGCGAGCGGTCGTCGCCGTTCAGCCCGAGGTTGGCCTGCTTCCCCCACACCCCCCGGACCCACGGCAGCGTGCCGCTGTTGGAGAAGCGGATCCAGAAGTCGGCGCTCTGACCTGGCGCCATGACGAGATAGGCAGATTGCTGCTGCCAGGTCGAGTGATACCCGGGGGCAAGTGACTGGCCTGCCGCGGCCGGGGTCACCCGGCTGGAGTTCGGGTCGATCATCAGCGCCGATCCGTCGACCGCTTCGAACGCACCCGCCGGGATGCGCTTCAGCTCCGTCAGGAGCTCATCGCTCCATCGCGAGTCCGTGCTTCCCTGGAAGAACCAGTTCGAGCCGTTGTCCGCGAGGATGAGGCCGTACCGCTGCATCGCCATCAGCACGACCTGGGTCTGAGGTGCGAAGCCCTCGAAGCGGAAGTCGGCCTTCAGCCGGAACCGCGCGCCCATCGGCGGCAGGGCGTCGGTGCGCGCTTCGCCGGCCTGATGCCGAGCGGGCCACACGAACCGCTTGTCGGTCCGCTGCGCAGTGAACCGGATCGCGTGATCCACCGAACCGCGGGCGACCTCGTCGTAGCGGAGCACTCCGGGCCAGATCGGCAGCCCGGCGGCGTCGGCGCTCGTCCAACCCGACGGCCGAAGGTCGTGGGTCTTGAGATCGAAGACTGCGCCTGACCCTGCGGTCGGACGGCCCGCGTTCCATGAAGCGCTGAACAGCTCGTAGAGAACGCAGGTGTCCTTGTTGAGCATGAGCGCGTGCGCGTCGCTCGCCGGCTCGATCGGCGTCCTGGCAGTGAACGGATACGCGACGCGATCGCTCTCGTCCGCGTACTCGAACGTCAGCGGGGTGGTGGGCGTGGTGCTGTCGACGATCTGCAGCTGGTAGCCATACGGGTACGCCCCGAAGTCAGGGTGGAGCGGCCGCGAGGCACCGCCCATGTTCGCGATCCAGGTGTCGCTCTGCGGCAGGACCGGCAGCTGCTGGACGAGCGAATGCCACACATCATCCGGCTGATAGATCGGGCAGTTCGGCGCCTCCGGCATCGCGGAGGCTGCCGCGGGGAGCCCCCGCGGCAACAGCAGCGCGATGACGACGAGGAACGCGAGTGCGCGGCTCAGGTCTTCAGCGTGGCCAGCGCGTCCAGCTGCTTCTGGAGCTCGTCGCGCTGGTCCTCGAGCTGGTGAGCGAGCTTCGCCCATTCGTCAGCGGCCCGATCGGCCTCGGTCGCCTTCGCCAGCAGCTTGGCGCGAAGCTCCTCGGATGTCGCGGCCGCAGCCTGGCTCCGCAGGTCGGCGGCGAGCGTGGCGCTGCGATCCGACTCGGACCACTTGAACGCGATCTTGTCGTTGAGCTCCTTGAGCGTCTGTTCGGCCTTCGCGCGCTTCGAGGCGGCGTCCTCCGGCTTCGGCGCGGCGATGGTGCCGAGCCTGGCGAGCGCGGCGACGAGCTCGTTGTGCTGCGCGGTGTAGTCCTTCACGTAGCCGGCCCACTGCGCCGCCTCTTTGTCGGCCTGCGCGGCTTTCGCCAGGTACTTCTCCCGGTCAGGACCATTTAGCAGCGCGGCCTTCGCGCGGTATTCGGCCGCGGCATCGACCGACTGCTTCAAGAGACCCTGCTTGTAGACGATCGTGGCGTCGACATTCTTCAGCTGCTCCTCGAGCGAGTGACGCTTCTTCGCGAGCTCGTCGGCGGCGGAGAAGGACGGCTTCGTGACGGGCTTGAGCGCGGCCCGCTCGGCTTCCTTCTGGGCCTGCTCGAGCTTCTGCTTGGCCGCCGCTTCCTTCGCCTTTGCCGCAGCTTTGGCCTCGTCCTGGCGGTGAACGACGTCGGCGCGATACGCATGCTCGAGCTCGAGAGCCTTCTGCTTGATCGTTTGGAACTCGGCCCGCAACGACTTCAGGACCTTCTCGCATTCCGTCTGCTCCGACTTGGGCAGGCGCTTGCGCGCGGTCGTCACGTCGAGCTGCGGCACCTCATGCTCGGCGCGGCAGGCGTCGCGGAGGTCGGCGATCGCAGCGCGGAACTCGTCGATGGCCGTGTGAAGGTCGGCCATTCCGGGACCCGGTGGGATGACCTGGTCGACGTTGGGAGTGTCGTTCGCGCTGACGGGTGGCGCGACTGACGCCAACATCCCCGCTGCCAGGATCGCCGCGAGCACCATTCGAAGTCCACGCATCTGTCCCACCTCCCGTATCTGCCCACATAACGGTGAAAGCGGCCAGGCATGCTCACCCCCGGAGGTGGGGTTTCGGTATCAGTGCGCTCGCACGCGGACTAGGCCGTTTTCGTCCGGCCCCTCCGGCCGATGGCCGCGACGAGCCGCTTTTCCAGCCTGGTGAGCTCGGTCTCGAGCTGGGCCGCGAGCTCGACGGCCTGCCGCGTCGGTGCGGCATCCGCCGTCGTGATCGAGGCGATGAGCGACCCGATCCGATGGTTCAGGCGGACGCCGAAGTTCAGCGTGTCCTGACGGCTCTTCGCCTTCGGCTGCATCAGCTGGCCCTCGATGGCATCGAGCGCGCGCGTCGTCGCAGCGGTCGTACGCGGATCGCGCCGCGCCTCGCGCAGCCGGTTCACCGCGCGATGGTCGCGGTCCAACAGGTCGCGGAGCTTCATCCGCAGCGCGAACTGCACCTCGAAGTCCTTCTGGGTCGTGGGGATGCGCGGGTCCTTCACGATGTCGAACTGCGCGTCGCTCTTGGAGCCATCGACCTCGAGTCGGACGGTGTACGACCCGGGGGCCGCGACCGCGCCCTTGAGCGCGCCTTCGAGCTGGTCCATGACGAGCGGCTCGTC
>JANLWM010000214.1:0-2625 GCA_031364525.1 Chloroflexota bacterium
AGCGAGGCCGACGCCCACAGCCTGCCGGTCCACCTGGCGGACGAGGCGATCTGCATCGGGCCGGCGAACTCGCGCGACTCGTATCTGAACATCCCGGCCATCATCTCGGCCGCGCTCATCTCGGGCGCGCAGGCGATCCACCCGGGGTACGGGTTCCTCTCCGAGAACGCGGACTTCTCTGAGGTCTGCAAGGAGCATGGGCTCGTGTTCATCGGTCCGCCGCCGGAAGTGCTCTCGCGGTTCCACGACAAGTCAGCGACACGCGCGGCGATGAAACGCGCCGGCCTGCCGGTGATCCCGGGCTCCGAGGGTCCGGTGAAGACGGCATCCGAGGCGCTGCGCATCGCCGAGGAGATCGGGTACCCCGTGATGCTGAAGGCGCGCTCGGGCGGCGGCGGCCGCGGCATGCGCAAGGCCGAGTCCGCCAAGGACCTCCAGCGCCTCTGGGAGCAGGCCCGCGCGGAGGCGAAGGCGAGCTTCGGTGACGACGGCATCTACCTTGAGCGCAACCTCGAGGGCGTGCGCCATATCGAGGCCCAGATCCTGGTCGACGACACCGGCGAGGGCATCTGCATGGGCGAGCGCGAGTGCTCGATCCAGCGCCGCAACCAGAAGATGCTCGAGGAGGCTCCGTCCATCTCGATCAACGAGGAGCTGCGCCGCCGGATCAAGCGGTACGCGGTCGATGCGGCGAAGCGCTTTGGGTACCGCGGCGTCGGCACGTTCGAGTTCCTTGTCGACGCTGCGGGGGATCCGTACTTCATCGAGGTGAACGCCCGCATCCAGGTGGAACACACCGTGACCGAGGCGGTCACCGGCATCGACCTCGTGAAGGAACAGATCGCGCTCGCCGCCGGTGAGCCCCTCAGCTTCTCCGAGGAGCAGATCTACGTGAACGGCCATGCCATCGAGTGCCGGATCAATGCCGAGGATCCCGACAACAGCTTCGCGCCATCCACCGGCACGCTCACGACGTGGCTGCCGCCGGCCGGCCCGGGCATCCGCCTCGACACGCATTGCTTCCAGGGCTACGAGGTCCCGCCGTTCTACGACTCGCTGCTCGCGAAGGTCATCGCCTGGGGTCGCAACCGCCCCGAGGCCGTCGCGCGGATGCAGCGCGCGCTCGACGAGTTCACCGTCGTCGGCGTGACCACGAACATCGAAGCGCACAAGAAGATCCTCGCGAGCGAGCTGTTCAAGACCGGGCAGGTCACCACGCACCTCATCGACACCGTCGGGATCGAGGCGCTCACGGCTTGACCGTGATCCTCGACCGGGCGGGCATCGAGGCCCTCATCCCGCATCGCGAGCCGTTCCTGCTCATCGACCGGGTCACGGAGCTCGAGCCGCTCGTCCGCGCCGTGGCCGAGCACGACTTCACCGGGGAGGAGTGGTACCTCAAGGGTCACTTCCCGGGGAACCCGATCGTGCCGGGCGTCATCCTCACCGAATCGATGGCCCAGGCGGCCACGGTGGCCGCGATGGCCCACCCGGACTACCGGAACGGGCTCGGGCTCTTCGCCGGCATCGAGGAGATGCGCTTCAAGCGGATCGTCCGGCCCGGCGAGACCGGCCGGTTCACGGCGGTGTTCGAGAAGATGCGCCGCGGCTTCGGCCGGGTGAAGGTCACGACCCACGTCGGCGACGAGCTCGCCGCCGAGGGCATCATCCTCGCGGTGTTCCAGCCCGCAACGAAGGTGACGCTGTGAACAGGTCGGTCGAGATCGTCGGCGTGCCGATGGACCTCGGCGGCTTTCGGCGCGGCGTTGACATGGGTCCCTCGGCGATCCGGTACGCCGGTCTGCGCGCGCGCCTTGCGGATCTCGGCTACAGCGTTCGCGACCGCGGCAACATCGCAGTCGCCGACCGCGACGAGGACCGCGAGATCGAGTTCCGCCACGGCGCGCGACTGGCTCACCACTCGGATGAGATCGTCCGCGCGGCGGAGGAGCTCGCGACCGTGGTCGCGGACATCGTGCGGGGCGGGGCGATCCCGGTCGTGCTCGGCGGCGACCACTCGATCGGGATGGGCACCATCGCCGGACTCGCGCGCGCCGGCCACCGCGTGGGCGTCATCTGGGTGGATGCGCACGGCGATATCAACACGCCAGACACCACGCCGTCCGGCAACGTGCATGGGATGCCGTTCGCGGTCGCCCTCGGTCTTGCAGACGATCCGTTCCCCAAGTCCCTCCGCGGCACGACCGACGGCAAGAACGGCGTGCTCCTCGCGATCCGCGACATCGACGCCGGCGAGAAGGACAACATCAAACGCGCCGGTGTCACCCCGATCACGATGTCGGACATCGACCGGCTCGGGATGCACGCGGCGATGGAGAAGGCGATCGCGGTCGCCTCACAGGGCGACGGCATCCACATTTCGCTCGACATGGACGCCATCGATCCGGACGAGGCGCCCGGTGTGGGCACGCCGGTGCGCGGTGGCCTGACGTACCGCGAAGTGCAGCTCGCGATGGAGATGCTGGCCGCGTCCGGCAAGCTGCGATCGATCGAGGTGTGCGAGGTGAACCCGATCCTCGATAGGGAGAACCGCACCGCCTCCCTCGCGGTCGAGCTCATCGCGAGCGCGCTCGGCCAAACGATCCTCTGATCCCGCCCCCACGC
>JANLWM010000238.1:0-2950 GCA_031364525.1 Chloroflexota bacterium
CGGCCAATTTCACGAGGTCTTCGCTTCCTCTCCCGGCCACTCATGGAGGCCCCAGGCACTGCCTTTCAGGGTCTTCAGGCTGAGCAGCGCGCATTTGATGCGGGCCGGCGTGAGGGTGATCCCAAGGCTCTCAAGGACGTGATCGCGGTCGAACGCCTTGAGCTCGTCCAGGGTCTTCCCGCGGACCTCGTCGGTGAGGATCGACGCCGAGGCCTGCGAGATCGCGCAGCCCTTGCCGCTGAAGGCCACGTCGAGGACGCGCTCGTCGTCGCCGATCTTCAGGTACATCGTGATCTCGTCGCCACAGAGCGGGTTCGTGTCGTGGTAGCGGTGGGTCGCATCCGCGAGCTCGCCGAAGTTATGCGGATTCTTGTAGTGGTCGAGGATGAACTCCCGGTAGAAGTCGTCCATATCCCTAGACCTTGAACAAGCGCTTCGCGGAGCCGATCGCGCTGACCAGCGCGTCGATCTCGGCGAAGGTGTTGTACAGGTAGAAGCTCGCGCGAGTGGTCGCCGAGGTCCCGAGCCGCGTCATGAGCGGCTGATTGCAGTGATGGCCGGCCCGCACACAGATCCCCTCGCTGTCGAAGATCTGCGCCACGTCATGCGGGTGGATGCCCGCGATATCGAACGAGATGACCCCGACCCGATCAGCGAGCGTCTTCGGGCCAAAGACCCGAAGACCGTCGATCGCGAGGAGCCGCGGCAGGGCGTACGCGACCAGGGCCTGCTCATGCGCATGGATCTTCTCAAGGCCGACGGCCTGAAGGTAGTCCACCGCCGCGCCCAACCCGATCGCATCGACATAGGCCGACGTGCCGGCCTCGAACTTCCACGGCAGGTCATTCCAGGTCGAGAGGTCGACCGCGACACGCGAGATCATGTCGCCGCCGTAGAGGAACGGCCGCATCTTCTCCAGGATCGCGGTCCGGCCCCACAGCACACCGGATCCGGGAGGGGCCAGCATCTTGTGGCCGCTGAAGGCAAGAAAGTCCGCGTCAAGGTCGCGCACATCCACCGCAGCGTGCGGGACCGACTGCGCCCCGTCGAGCACGGTCATGGCGCCGGCCGCATGCGCCTCGGCGATGAGCTCTTTTGCCGGAGTGATCGTGCCGAGACCGTTGCTCGTGTGGGTGAGGGCGACGAGCTTCGGATGCCGGGCCATCGCCGCGGCGTACTGATCGCGCCGCAGACGGCCATCCTCGTCGATGTCGATGACCACGAGCGTGGCGCCGGCCTGGAGAGCCAGCTGCTGCCAGGGCACGAAGTTGGAGTGATGCTCGAGCACGGTCGTCACGATGACGTCGCCCGATGTGATGTTGTCCCGGCCCCAGGTGTGCATGACGAGATTGAGGCCCTCGGTGGCGTTGCGGCAGAAGATCACCTCGCGCGAGTGCGGAGCGTTGATGAGCTTCGCGACCTTCTCGCGGGCGCCCTCGAACAGGGCGGTGGTCTCCTCGCTGAACTCGTAGACCCCGCGGTGGATGTTCGCGTTGTGCTCCAGGTAGACCCTGGACATCGCGTCGATCACCTGACGCGGTTTCTGGCTGGTCGCCGCGTTGTCGAGATACACGACCTGCTTCCCGTGCACCGTCTGCGACAGGATCGGGAAGTCCGCCCGGATGCGCTCGACGTCGAGCGGCGTTGTCGGCGGGTGCGGCGCGGTGATCGCCACTAGGGCTGCGCCCCCGTCCCCGCAGGCTCCTGCTTATCACCGCGGCCTGCGGCCGCGTTCGCTGAAGGCTCCTTGTAGAGCTCCTCGCGGACGAAGTCGTAGCCCTTGCTCTCGAGCTCCGCGGCGAGCTCGCGACCGCCGGTGCGGACAATGCGGCCGTCCACGAGCACGTGGACGAAGTCAGGCTGGACGTACCGGAGGATCCGCTCGTAGTGCGTGATGAGCAGGATGCCGATGTCCGGCCCGCGCAGCGACTCGATGCCCGTGGCGATGGTCCGGAGCGCGTCGATGTCCAGGCCGGAGTCCGTCTCATCGAGGATCGCGAACGTCGGCTGGAACATGTGCATCTGGAGGGTCTCGAGCCGCTTCTTCTCGCCACCGGAGAAGCCGTCGTTGACCGCGCGCTTGAGGAAGTCGTCGGGCACTTCGAGCTGCTTCATCTTTTCCGCCAGGAGCTTCCGGAACTGCGGGATCGGCATGTCGTTCTTCTTCTCGACGCCCGGCGTGGACCGGCGGGCGTTGATCGCGGTGCGCAGGAAGTTGGCGACCGACACACCCGGGATGGCCGAGGGGTACTGGAACGCGAGGAAGAGTCCCTTGCGGGCCCGCGCGTCGACGGGGATCGCGAGCAGGTCGGCGCCGTCGAGCAGGACGGTCCCGTTCGTCACGCGGTAGCGCGGGTGGCCCATGATCGCGAGCGAAAGCGTGCTCTTTCCCGAGCCGTTCGGGCCCATGATCGCGTGCACCTCGCCGCTTTGGACGACCAGGTCGATCCCCTTCAGGATCTCCTTGTCCTCCACGCTGACGTGCAGGTCCTTGATCTCGAGCGTCGACACTGCGTCTCCCCTGCTCGCGCCCGGAGGCGCGATGGACTATTGCTGCGGTTCGGTCTGGCGCGCCACCTGGTCGAGGGTCATCGCATCGAGGGCCCGCGCGATCGTCGCCTGGAGCTTGTGCCACACCGCGCGGGTCCCGCAGTCCTGCTCGCGGACGCAATTCAGGACCGGATCACCCTCGGCGGTGCAGACCTGCGGCTCGATCGGACCCTCGAGCGCGCGCACGACGTCGCCGGCCGTGATCTCCTCGGGTGCGCGCGAGAGGGTGTAGCCGCCACCGGCGCCACGTTTGCCGACAACGAGGCCGGCCTTTCGGAGCACCGCGACGAGCTGCTCGAGGTACGCCTCAGGCAGCTGCTCGCCCTCCGCGATGGCGTGGAGCGAGACGCTCCCCTCGCCGTGCCGGCGCGCGAGCTCGACCATGAGCCGCATCCCGTAC
>JANLWM010000115.1:0-4785 GCA_031364525.1 Chloroflexota bacterium
GAGTAGTCGCGGTCGATGACCCCGACGGCCTTGAACCGCGAGAGGCTCTTCACGATGTCCGCGGTCGGGAACGGGCGGAACCACTTCAGGCGGACGAGGCCGACCTTGTGGCCCTGCTTGCGCAGGCGGCGGATCGCGACCTTCATCGGCAGCGAGAGCGTGCCCTGGCCGAGGAAGACGATCTCCGCGTCGTCGGTCATGAACTCGTCGAGGAAGGGGTTCTCGCCACCGCGCCCGAACAGGCGCTTGAACTCGGCGTGCGCCTCGGTGATGACGCCGAGTGCGTTCCGCATCGCCTGGTCGTTCTGCATCCGGATCTCCATGAGCCAGTCCTGGTCGACCTGGGGCGCGATGGTGATCGGGTTATCCGGGTGGAGGAGCCGGTCTCCGAGATCGAACTTCGGCAGGAACGAATTCACCGCCGCCTGGGTCGGGATCTTCACGATCTGCTGGGAGTGGGTGAGGAACGCGCCGTCCAGGCCGATCGCGATCGGCAGCGACACACGTTTGTCCTCGGCGACCTTCCAGGCGGTGAGCGCGAAGTCGAGGGACTCCTGCGCGGTCTCGGCCCAGCACAGCATCCAGCCGAGGTCGCGGACGGCGAGCGCGTCGTTGTGCTCGCAGCCGAACGCGCCGGGGTCGTCGAGGGCCCGGTTGCCGCAGATCGCGACGACCGGAAGGCGCAGGCCGGCGGTCACGGCGATGGCCTCCATGGCGTAGAACCAGCCGACGCCGGACGATCCCACGAACACGCGTGCGCCGACCGCGCAGGCGTGCTTCACGATCTCGAATTGGCTGTGCTCGCCGTCGGCGACGATGTACTCGACGTCCATCTTGCCGTTCGCGATGAGCTTCGCCGCGGCCTGCATCACGCCGTCGTACGGGCGGATGGGGTAGGCGGCCATGACGTCCACATCGGCGAGGCGGATGGCCTCGGCGATGGCCTCACAGCCGGTCGCGAGCTGCTCGGTCTCGACGTCGCTGGGTTGCTTCTCTCTGACCTCGACTGCCATCAGTCCTCACCTCCAGCGTTCGTGGGGTTCGCACCGGGCGCGACGGTCGCCCGCTTCGGGTCGGCCGAGACGCCGCTCTTCTGCTCGAACCAGGTGTTGTAGCCCGCGTGATCCGTCTTCCACATCTGCCACTTGTCGTCGTTGTCCTCGAACTTCATCTCGTCGACCATGACGATGCAGTCCTTGACCGGGCAGACCTGGGCGCAGATCCCGCAGCCGATGCAGGCCTCGTACACGACCTCGTAGTGGCCCTCGGGGGTGACCTCGAAGCACTCGTCGGGGCAGTCGAGCCAGCACATCGTGCATTTGATGCACGTGTCGAAGTTCACGACCGGGCGAAGGGTGCGGGCGCCGTACTTCTTGTAGTACGGGTTTCGCTCACCAGGCTTGCGCGCGTCGACGATGACGCCCGGGCGCATGGTGGTCCAGCCTGGCTTCTCGAACTGCAGGACCTCGTGACCGGTCGTGCCCTCGCCGACCTGCACGTCGCGGAGCTGGGTGCGGTCGTAGCCATCCTGGGCTGATGCGACGGCGCTCTCGTCGTTCGTCTGCTCCCGGATCAGCGTCTTCACATCCTCGATCCGGACCCAGTCGGGCGTCACTTTCGCGAGCGCGCCAAGGACCCGGTAATCGGTGTGATCGTCCTTGAACACCCAGAGGCCGGCGAACGACGCGAGACCCGGCACGATCCCCATCAGGTAGGGGCGCTCCGCCGCGTCGGTCTGCGCGAGGACCTCGTCCGGCGTCTTCTCGGACGTCACGAGGACCGCGCCGGCGGCATGGACCGGTTTCCAGATCGGCTGGCGGCCGTACCAGGCCCACGACTCGACGCCCTTCACCAGGGTGTCGTCGACGGCCACAGCGATGTCGACGACGCTCGGCTCGTACTTCGCCATAGATGATTCGAGCTCGAGGTCGTTGATCGCGACGACCGCGAAGTACTTCGCCGGGACGCCGTTCCGTTCCGGCGAGTCGCCGTAGCGCCCGAAGGCAGTTCCGGTGTACCCGCGCTTGCGCGCCGCGAGGACGATCGAGCGCCCGATGCGCTGGGCGAGGGTCTTTTGGAAGATGCCCCGATAGACGATCTCGATGGTGATCGAAGCCGGATCGGTCTTCACGACGTTGGTCATCAGGACCCCTTTCCCACGGTGGTCGCGGCAGGTGCTGCGTCTTGCTTCTCTGCGATGCGCTTGAGGATCCCCTCGCCGACCGCACGGATGTGCTCGGCGGCGGCCGCCCGCGCTGCGTCGGCGTCGTGGCGCTCGAGGGCGCTGAGGATGCGCCGGTGCGCGTCGATCGACGCGTGCGCCCGCTGGTTCGTCTGGAGCCACTGCTCGCGCGAGCTCCGCAGGACGTCCCAGATGACGCCGAGCATCGTGGTGAGCAGCTCGTTCCGCGCGCCCTGACCGATCAGCTCGTGGAACCGGGTGTCCTCGTCGGCGTAGGGCTCGCCCGCGGCGATCTTTTCGGCCTGGGCCTCGACGATGGTCCGAAGCTCGACAAGCTCCGATGTGGTGATGCGCGTCGCCGCCGCGGCCGCGATCGCGGGCTCGATGAGCCCACGGACCTCGATGACGTCGGAGATGGTGTGGCCCCGCGCGATGAGGTTGGAGAGCGGCCGGGCCAGATCCTCCGGGACCGTGCGCCGGACGAACGTGCCGCCGCCGGCGTGGGTCTCGACGACGCCGAGGAGCTCGAGCGAGCGAAGCGCTTCCCGCACCGAAGCCCGCGACACCTGGAACTGCTCCGCGAGGGCGCGCTCTGGTGGCAGCTGGTCGCCCGGATGCAGCTCCCCGCGCTCGAGGAGCGCTTCGATCTGGCTCACGATGTCCTGATACAGACGGCTGCGACGGATCGGCTCGATGACGGCCAGAGGGTTCCTCCCCACGGGGTTTGTGGCCCAAAATGGTCCGATCGGGCTCTGGTCAGGTGGTCTGACCAGAACGAAACGGAACGCTACCGCCCGGCGGGGACCCGGTCAAGTGGCCTCATCGGCCCGGCCGCGACGGCCGGCCGGCGACGACCGGTCAACCGCTGACGGCCTCGCTGTGACCGGCCATCAGCAGGCCGAGACGTTCTTCCGTCGCGTCCTTCGCCGCCAGCGTGGCGACCAGCCGGCCCTCGAACATGACGGCGATCCGGTCGGAGAGCGCCCGGATCTCGTCGAGCTCGCTCGAGACAAGGAGGACGGCCGCGCCGCGGGCCCGCTGCTCAAGGAGTCGTTCCCAGACGTACTCGGTCGAGCCGATGTCGAGACCTCGGGTCGGCTGGCTGATGACGATGAGCTTCGGCTGCTCTGAGAGCTCGCGGCCCAGCACGACCTTCTGCTGGTTCCCGCCGGACAGGTTGCCGACGATGGCGCGCGCGTTCGGCGGACGCACATCGAACTCCTTCGCAAGCCGGTCGCCGTTCGCCCGGATGACGTCATTGTCGAGAACGCCCCTCCGGCTGAACGGTGCCTGGTCCTGCTTGCCGAGAATGAAGTTGTCGGCGATGGTGAAGGCCAGAACGAGGCCTTCGCGGCGGCGGTCCTCCGGAACGAATGCCACGCCCCGTCGTCTGGTGCGCTTCGGATCGTCATGGGCGATGTCCGCGCCACCGATGGTGATCGTGCCGGTCGTCGGCTCACGCGACCCGAGCACGCACTCGGCGAGCTCGCTCTGGCCGTTGCCGCCGACGCCGGCTATCCCGAGGATCTCGCCGGCGTGGACGATCAGATCGATGCCCTGGAGGACCTGGGCGCCGCGGTCGCTCCAGGCTCGAAGGTCGCGGATCTCGAGGACCACCTCGCTCGTCGCCGCAGCCGACCGTGGAGCGATGGGCCGAAGCTCGCGCCCGACCATGAGGCGCGCGATCTCGGGCGCGGTCGTGCCCTTCGTGACGAGCTCGCCGGCGTTCCGCCCTGCCCGCAGCACCGTGATGCGGTCGGTCACTGCGAACACCTCGCGGAGCTTGTGCGTGATGAAGATGATGATCTTGCCCTCGTCGCGCAGGGAGCGGACGATCCGGAAGAGCTCATCGACCTCCTGTGGCGTGAGGACCGCCGTCGGCTCGTCGAAGATGAGCACCTCGCTGCCGCGGTAGAGGACCTTGAGGATCTCGACGCGCTGCTGGAGCCCGAGCGGCAGGTCCTCCACCCGCGCGTCGGGGTCGACCGAGATGTGGAATCGCTCCCCGAGCTCGCGTACTCGGACCGCGAGCGCGCGCTGACCGAGGATCGGCCCCGATCGCTCGTCCCCGAGGACGACGTTCTCCGCGACCGTCAGCGGCGGGACGAGCATGAAGTGCTGGTGGATCATGCCGATGCCGTGAGCGATGGCGTCGCGCGGGGAGTGGATCGCCGCGTCGTCTCCGCGAAGCCGGATCGTGCCGGAGTCCGCGCGGTACAGGCCGTACAGGATGTTCATGAGGGTCGACTTGCCCGCGCCGTTCTCCCCGAGGAGCGCGTGGATCTCGCCGTCGTTGACGACGAGATCGACGTCCTGCAATGCCGTGAAGTCCCCGAACCGTTTCACGATCCCGCGCATCTCGACGTGAGGAACCGGTCCGGTCACGCGTGGCCTTCCGTCTCGTACGGGACGCCGTCGGCGGCCGGCGCCCGCGAGCGGCCGACGAAGCCGGCGACCCCGAGGATCGTGAGGATGTACGGCAGCGTCCCGAGGAGCTGCACGGGTACCCGCACGTCGCCGATCGAGGTGCGGTGGCCCTTCCCGAACCCGGAAGGGCTGTCCCTCAAGACCTTCGGGGCGCATTTCGCCCAGGTCGAGGTCGA
>JANLWM010000289.1:0-5144 GCA_031364525.1 Chloroflexota bacterium
GAGATGTTCCGCAAGCTGCTGGACCAGGGCGAGGCCGGCGACAACATCGGCCTGCTGCTCCGGGGTATCGAGCGCGAGGACATCGAGCGCGGCCAGGTCATCGCCAAGCCCGGGTCGGTCAAGCCGCACACCAAGTTCATGGCCGAGGTCTACGTCCTGGCCAAAGAGGAAGGCGGCCGGCACACCCCGTTCTTCAACGGCTACCGGCCCCAGTTCTACATCCGGACGACCGACGTGACCGGCTCAGCCGAGCTCCAGACCGGGGTCGAGATGGTCATGCCCGGGGACAACACCAACCTCACGGTCACCCTGATCACCCCGATCGCCCTCGAAGAGGGCCTCCGGTTCGCCATCCGCGAGGGCGGCAAGACCGTCGGTGCGGGCGTCGTCACGAAGATCCTGGAATAAGAAGAGATGCCGAAAGACAGCCGACCGATCATCACGCTCGCGTGCTCGACCTGCCGGTCGCGCACCTACGCGACCACGAAGAGCCGGCGGAACGATCCGGACCGGCTCGAGCTTGCCAAGTTCTGCCCACGTTGCCGCAAGCACACCCCGCACCGGGAAACGCGGTAGTTGACGATGTTCTTCTACGGAGTCGGAGGCAGCCTCGGACATCGAGTCCTCGGCTGCCTTACGGCGACCGCCGGTCAGGGCCGGCGGCTGCCGTTCGACTCCAGAGGAGTCGAACGGCAGTAGCTCAATTGGCAGAGCAACGGTCTCCAAAACCGTAGGTTGAGAGTTCGAGTCTCTCCTGCCGTGCCGGACCGATGAAAGGGAGCAGGAAGTAGTGGCGACAGCGAGACCAGCGGGCGGGATCGTCCGCTTCGCACAAGAGTCATGGTCAGAACTGCGGAAGGTCACGTGGCCCACGCAGGAGCAGGTCATCCGGCTGACCCTTCTGGTCATCCTGATCTCGGCGCTCATCTCCCTGTACATCTTCGCGTTCGATAACGTCTTCACGATCTTGATCACGAAGGGGCTGCTTGGCAGCCCCGACGCGCCGACCGCGCCACCGATCCAGTAAGGAGCACGGAATGACCGACGAGACGAAGGAACCAGCGGACCAGCCCGACCTGACCGGGAGCGTCGCGGCCGACCAAGCCGATCAGGCCGAGCCGCGCGATGCCGCGAAGCTCTCGGATGAGGCCGCGGCCGAAGCCGCGCGCGCGTTCCTCGGGACCGCCGAGCCGGAGCCCGAAGGCGTTTCACCGGAAGAGGCCAAGGCGATGCTGCGCCGCGCCGGCGCGGTCGCCGAAGCCGAGCCCGAGCCCGTTGTCGAGCCTGAGCCGGAGCCCGTCGCCGCCGCGCCCGTCGCCGGCGGTAAGGCCCCCGTCGATGAGAAGGACGTGAACCGGCGCTGGTACGTCATCCACACCTATTCCGGGTACGAGAACAAGGTGAAGACGAACCTCGAGCACCGGATCCACTCCATGGACATGGGCGACAAGATCTTCCAGGTGCTCGTCCCGACCGAGGAAGAGATCGAGATCAAGAACGGCAAGCGCCACCCGGTCGAGCGCAAGGTCTACCCGGGCTACGTGCTCGTCGAGATGAACATGAGCGACGACTCCTGGTACGTCGTGCGGAACACCCCCGGCGTCACGAGCTTCGTCGGCATGGGCACGACGCCGACCCCGCTGTCCGACGGCGAGGTCAAGGCCATCCTCCGCCAGATCAAGCTTGACGCACCGAAGTACAAGGTCGCGTTCACGAAGGGCGAGGCCGTCCGGGTCACCGACGGTCCGTTCACCGATCTCCACGGTGTCGTGGACGAGGTGAACCCCGAGCGCAACAAGGTCAAGGTCCTCGTGTCGATCTTCGGCCGGGAGACGCCGGTCGAGCTCGACTTCCTGCAGATCGAAAAGCTGGGGAAATAGTGAAGAAATACGGGGTGGAAGGGGCGCAGCCCCTGCGATGAAAAAGATCAAAGCGATCGTCAAGGTCCAGATCCAGGCCGGCAAGGCCACCGCGGCGCCGCCGGTCGGTACCGCCCTCGGCCCGCACGGCATCAACATGGGTCAGTTCATCAAGGAATACAACGAGAAGACCGCGCCACTGACGGGCACGGTGGTGCCCGCCGTCGTGACGATCTTCGAGGACCGCTCATACACCTTCGTGACGTAGAGCCCGCCTGCCGCGGACCTCATCCGCAAGGAGCTCGGTCTCGAGAAGGGCTCGCCGACGCCGAACAAGGCCAAGGTCGGCGTCCTGTCGAAGGCCAAGGTCCGCTCGATCGCGGAGACGAAGATGAGCGACCTGAACGCGACCAGCCTCGAGTCCGCGATGCGGATGGTCGAGGGCACCGCCCGTAGCATGGGCGTGGACATCTCGAGCTAGCGCAGGACCCGCTTCACAAGGGCTGACCACGGCCCAACAACGTGGGAGACCGATATGGTCGAAGGAGAGCACGACATGGCAGACGAGACCGAGACCACGACGACCGACGCGGCGCCGGCCGCCAAGAAGCCCGGCGCGAAGACACCCAAGACCAAGGGCAAGGCCCACGGCAAGCGCTACCGCGCGCTCGCGCAGAAGGTCGATCGCACGAAGGCCTACCCCTCGGCGCAGGCCGTGAAGCTCGTGAAGGAGACCGCGCAGGCGAAGTTCGACACGACGGTCGAGCTGCACCTCCGGATGGGGGTGGACCCCCGTCACGCCGAGCAGATGGTCCGCGGCTCCGCAGTGCTCCCGAATGGCACCGGGAAGAGCGTCCGGGTCGCGGTGTTCGCCCAGGGCGACAAGGCCCGCGAGGCCCAGGCCGCGGGTGCGGACGAGGTCGGCGCCGACGATCTCGCGAAGAAGATCGAGGGCGGCTGGCTCGATTTCGACGTCGCGATCGCGACGCCGGACATGATGGGCGCGGTCGGAAAGCTCGGGAAGGTGCTCGGCCCGCGCGGCCTGATGCCGAACCCGAAGTCCGGGACAGTGACGTTCGACGTGACCAAGGCGGTCAAAGATGCGAAGGGCGGCCGGATCGAGTTCCGGGTCGACAAGACCGGCGTCGTGCACACGGTCGTCGGGAAGTCGTCGTTCACCGAGCAGGCCCTGCTGCAGAACCTCGCGACCCTGATGGACGCGATCAACCGCGCTCGACCGGTCGGGCTCAAGGCAAACTACATCGAGAGCGTGTACCTCACGAGCACCCAGGGCCCGAGCGTGCGGCTCGACCTCAACGAAGCGACCACGCTCGCCGGGCGCGCCGGCAGCTAGCACGCCTCGTCCGGAATGAAGCTTCTGCTCACATCCGCAGGGATCAAGAACCCGAGCATCCATGACGCGCTGGTTGGACTACTGGGTAGGCCCATCGCCGACTGCAACGCCCTCTGCATTCCCACCGCGTCGTACGGGCACCCCGGGGCGGGCCCCGGCCGGGCATGGAACTTCATCAGCGGACAAGAGCCCCAATGCCCAATGATCGAGTTGGGCTGGAAGTCCATGGGAGTGTTGGAACTCACCGCGCTGCCGAGCATCGACGAGGAACGCTGGGTCCGCTGGGTCCGCGAGACCGACGTCCTGCTGGTGAATGGCGGCGACGCGCTCTACCTCTGCCATTGGATGCGGCAGTCCGGGCTGGCGGCGCTCTTGCCGTCGCTGCACGACACGATCTGGGTGGGGCTGAGCGCCGGAAGCATGGTGCTGACGCCCCGTATCGGGCAGGACTTCGTCCATTGGAAGCCGCCCACCGGCGGCGATGAAACGCTGGGAGTCGTCGACTTCTCGATCTTTCCGCATCTGGATAATCCGGACCTACCCGAGAACACCATGGCCGACGCGGAAAAGTGGGCGGCCGGCATCCCTGGTCCGGCGTATGCGATCGACGATCAGACCGCCATCAAGGTCACCGACGGAACGGTCGACGTCGTCTCCGAGGGGCACTGGAAGCTGTTCACCCGCTAGCACCTGACCCGCGACCGTCTACACTGAGCGACAGATTCATAGCCGAAGAAGCAGGTTCCCGACCCGGGCCACGAGGGCATCGGATAGGGCTTGAATCCGCCGAAAGGCGGGGCCAGCGGAGGCAAGGACCGGCGCGGAGCATCGCTTCGTGCGTGGCCTTCGTCCTCCTCGGGACGAAGGCTTTTTCGTTACCGGAAGCGGTCCGACTGGAAGGAGGAGACATGGCAAAGGTCAAGACCGGACCCAAGACCAAGCGCAAGGGCGGCGGGATCCCCGCGAAGGCGAAGGCCGTCACGGGGCTCCAGCAGGAGCTCGAGAACGCGAGCGCGGTGATCGTCACCGAGTACCGCGGGCTCACCGTCGCGGAGCTGCAGGAGCTCCGCCGCAATCTTCGCCCGCGCGGCGTCGAGTACCACGTCGTGAAGAACAGCCTGTTCGGCCGTGCCGCGGATGCGAGCGGCCGTGGGGCGCTGCGTACCCTGCTCACGGGCCCGACCGCGGTGGCGCTCGGCAACAGCGACGAGGTGGAATTCGCGAAGGGGCTCATCGACGAGACGCGGACCTACAAGACCCTCAAGATCGTCGGCGGGTTCCTCGGCGGACGCACGATGAACGCGAGCGACGTGCAGGCGCTCGCGAAGCTTCCCGGCAAGCTCCAGCTCCAGGCGATGCTCGTCGGGAGCCTGCAGGCCCCGCTCGCGCAAGCGGTCGCGGTGCTGCAAGCACCACTCGCGCAGCTCATTCGCATTCTCGAAGCGAAATCACAGAAAGCGGCATAGAGGAGAGTTTCCATGGCAGTTGAGACAGAGAAGTTCGACAAGCTCGTGAAGGAGATCGAGGGTCTTTCGATCCTCGAGATCGCGCAGTTCGGCAAGTTCCTCCAGGAGCGCTGGGGCGTGTCCGCAGCTCCGGTCGCCGTTGCGGCGGCAGGCGGAGGCGCTGGTGCGGCAACGGCCGAGGCGGCCGAGGAGAAGACCGAGTTCACCGTGATCCTCAAGGAGGCCGGTGCCTCGAAGATCAACGTCATCAAGACCGTCCGCGAGATCACCGGTCTGGGCCTCAAGGAGGCCAAGGACCTGGTCGACGGCGCGCCCAAGCCGGTCAAGGAGCACGGCGGCAAGGACGAGGCTGCCGCGATCAAGAAGAAGCTCGAAGACGCCGGCGCGACCACCGAGACGAAGTAGGGAAGAACACGAAAAGGGCCTGAATTCAGGCCCTTTTCATATCGCGCGCGCCCACCTTCG
>JANLWM010000292.1:0-1604 GCA_031364525.1 Chloroflexota bacterium
GCCTCGCGAAGCGCCGCGATGTTCGCCGACGGTGCGGCCGCGCACGTCGCGACAAGGCGGGGGCCGGGGTGGCGGAAGAACCGGTTCTCGAGGGGGAGCTCGCCGGACCGCGACACCACCACCGCCAACGGCTGCGGATCCCGGCCCGGGGTCGAGGGCGCGAACGGGTCCACCCGCAGGGTGCCGGCGCCGATCATCACCGCGCCGGCCATGGAACGCAGGTGGAACATGAGCTCCCGATCGGTGCGCGAGCCGATCTCCGCGCGGCCGCGATAGCTGACGCGTCCGTCGGCGGTCATCACGAAGTTGAGCGCGATGTGCGGCCGCGCCGCGTGGACCGGCGGATCGAGCAGGTCACGGTGCAGGGACGCGAGGTCATCGGTTCCGGCAGCGTCTAGGCGCGTGAGTTCAGGCACGGACAGGCAGGAGCGCGTCCACGAACACGCGCGGTTCCATGAGGATCAGGTCTTCGGCCTTCTCGCCGACGCCCAGGAACTTCACGGGCAGCTTCAGCTCGTCGGCGATCGCGAAGACCGCTCCGCCCTTCGCGGTGCCATCGAGCTTGGTGATCACGATGCCGGTCACGTGCGCGGTCTGGGTGAACTGCCGCGCCTGGATGATCGCGTTCTGGCCGGCGGTGCCGTCGAGCACCAGCAACACCTCGTCCGGCGCGCCTTCACGGGCCCGCCCGGCCACGCGAACGATCTTGCCGAGCTCGTCCATGAGATGCCCCTTCGTGTGCAGGCGGCCGGCGGTGTCCGCGATGACGGTGCTGCTGCCGCGCGCGGTGCCCGCCTGGATCGCATCGAAGACGACCGCGGCAGGGTCCCCATCGGGCGTCCCGCTGACGATCGGGACATCGACACGCTTGGCCCAGACCTCCAGCTGCTCGATCGCCGCGGCGCGGAACGTGTCGGCCGCAGCAAGGAGCGGCGTCTCACCGGCGTCGCGAAGACGCTTGGCGAGCTTTGCGGCCGTGGTGGTCTTCCCGCTTCCGTTCACCCCGACGACGAGGATCACCCGCGGACGGAGAGCGGTCTGCACGAGGCCGCGATCGCCCGGCTCGAGCACAGCGACGAGCGCATCGCGGACCGCTGCCAGGACCTTTGGGACGGTGTCGGCCTTGCGGTCGGCGACGATATCGCGTACCTGGAGCATGACCGAGTCGACGAGGGACACCGAGATGTCGGAGCGAAGCAGCGCTTCCTCGAGCTGATCCAGCCACTCCGGCGTGACCGGCTCGTCCTTCGCGCGCCCGAACAGCCGCGACAGAAAGCCGCCGCGGGTCTTGGCGAGGCCGGTCTCCATGGTCACCCGCTCAGTGTGACGACTGCTAGCGTGACGCGCGGTGGACGCGGACGTGGCGGAACGGGTCGCGCTGGACGACGAGCCCGATTGCGAGGGATTCGAGCGCATCGACCGCGGCGACATCCGCTACAAGCTCGGATCGGACGAGCTCCCTGGGAGCAACGGCGTCTCGTACGCGCGCTGGCGTCCGGAGGTCGTCGAGGAGCGGGCGAAGGAAATGATCGCGATGTTCCGTGAACGCAAGGTCGCGTTCACGTGGCAGATCGGACCGAACACGGACGCGGTCGGCCTCTCCG
>JANLWM010000333.1:0-4289 GCA_031364525.1 Chloroflexota bacterium
CGCGTGTCGATGGCCGTGCTGACCCGTCTGCTGCTCGTGACGGCGACCTTCGTCCTCATCGTCGTGCTCTCCCAGGTGGCCATGGTGTCGGCCCGCACGCGCCTCGAGCGCGCCGACCTTGGGACCATCGCGGGCCAGGCATGGGAAGGGACCCAGGACTACTTCACGAGCCTGGCGACCGGGTCGCTCGGCGAAGCGACATCAACGTCCATCCTCGGGGGGCAACGCCGGGCGATGGGCGAGCTGCTGGTCGACGCCTACGCCAAGAGCATGGTGCTGGTCGTTCTCGCGATCGGCCTCGCGACGGCGCTGGGGATCCTGGTCGGGGTCCTCGCCGCGGCGACGCGAAGTCCCCGCGCTCGCGGTGTCCTCTTGACCGTCACGACGCTGACGGTATCGCTGCCCTCGTTCCTCGTGGCCATCCTGCTCGTCCTGTTCGGCGCCGAGCTCACGGCCCGTTACGGCGTGCGGCTCTGGCCGACCTTCGGCTTCGGGATCGACAACCACCTCATCCTTCCGGTCCTCGTGCTCGCCCTCCGGCCCTTCGCGCAGATCGCGAACTTCGCGTACCTCGCGACCGACGACATCCTGGGGCTCGACTACATCCGCACCGCGCGCGCGAAGGGTCTGGCCGAATCGGTCATCTTCGCGCGCCACGCGCTCGCGAACGCCGCCGTGCCGATCATCGGCGCCGTCGCGACGGGTCTCTCGATCGCGCTCTCGACGCTGCCGGCCGTCGAGGTGTTCTTCTCCTGGCCGGGCCGCGGGTTCGCGCTGCTGCAGGCGGTCCGCCGGTTCGATGCGGCGACCGCCGGCACCCTGCTGGGTGCCCTCGCGGTCACGATCGCCCTCGTTCGCTTCGGCCTCGACGCCCTCGCGGACCACTTCGCCCGACGCGCGACCGGTGCGCCGGCATGAGACGGGCCCTCAACTGGCAGCTCATCGTTGGCCTGGCCCTCATCCTCGGGTGGCTCGTCGTCGGATTCGGCGCGCCGTTCCTGACCTCCGCCGATCCGCTGAAGGAGCACACCTTCGTGCAGGTCGGCACGCGGTCGATCCCGGCGCCCTTCGAGCCCGGCACCTTCGGATACATCCTCGGGTCCGACCGGCAGGGCCGTGATCTGTTGGCCACGGTCCTCTATGGCGCACAGGCGACGTTCACCCTTGCGTTCATCGTGCTCGCGGCCCGGCTCGTCATCGGCGTCACGCTCGGCTCCGTCGCGGGCTGGTTCGCCGGCCGTTGGATCGACCGCGCGGTGTCCGCCCTCATCGACGCGTTCGCGGCCTTCCCGACGCTCCTCTTCGCGGTGCTCTGGATCTTCGCATTCGACATCCGCTCAGGCCTCCAGGCATTCGCCGCGGCTCTCACGATCACCGGCTGGTGGGGGGTCGGACGGGCCGTTCGCGCCGGCCTCGTCGACCTGCGCGGCCGGCCGTTCCTCGAGGCGGCACGCGCCGAGGGCCTGTCGGAGTTCGGCACCTTCGCGCGGCACGCGGTGCCGAACCTCCTCCCCACCCTTGCGGTGACATCGGCCCTCGAGGCGAGCGCGATCCTGCTCATCCTCGGTGAGCTCGGCTTCCTGGGCTACGTGGTCGGCGGCGGGACGAGCGTGCCGATCGACGATCTCCGCGGATCAGGTCGCGCCTTCTTCTTCGCGTCCCCGGAATGGGGCGCCATCCTGGCGCAGGGCCGCTTCGAGGTGTTCCGTGCACCGTGGATCGCGCTCGTGCCCGCGGCAGCGTTCGCGAGCGGGGTCCTCGCGTTGAATCTCGCGGGCCACGGCCTCCGGATCTTCTTCGAGCGCGCCCCGGTCGCACTCGGAAGGCTGCTCAATTGGCGCGCCGGTGCCGCGGTCGTGACCCTCGTGCTCGTATTCCGGATCGTCACACCGCTCATCGGGCCCGCCGCCGCGCTCACCGGGGTGGCGAAGCAATTCGACGGAGGCCGCGCCCGCGCCGACCTTGCCTACATCGCCGACCCGGCCCGTGGTGGCCGCTACACCGGATCGGCCGGCTACCAGGCTGCGGCCGCCTACATGGTCGACCGCTTCAAGGCCCTCGGCCTCGAGCCGGCCGGCGACGACGGCTCCTACTACCAGAGCTTCAAGATGTCCGACATCGGGCTCACGGCCATGCCGACCCTCCAACGCCTTGGGTCCGACCCGAAGACGTACCGGCCACGCATCGACTTCACCGAGAGCGTCGGCGGACGCCGCGGTGGCGGCACCGTCGAGGGAAAGGTCGTCTACGTCGGCGGCGGGAACAAGATCCCCGGCTACTCCGACTACCAGGGGACCCACCCGGAGGGGAACATCGTGATGATCGCCGGACCGAGCCTCGCGAACGTCGATCGGATCGACATCGCGCGGCGCGAGGGTGCGATCGGGGTGATCCAGGTCGGCTTCGGTGACCTCATCAAGCCCTCGTACGTCGCCGCGTTCGAGGCCGAGACCATCCCGGTCATGACCGTGTCGGCCGGTGTCGCTAATGAGCTGATCGCGGCGTCCGGCAAGAACATCGTCGACCTCACCCAGTCATTGATCGACCGCGCGCGACGGGCTCAGACCCGGCCGAGCCTCCGTCAGGAGGTGCCATCGCCGATCTCGTTCGACACGGACACCCGCATCCGCTTCTCGGTCCCGCTCGGACAGGTCCACCAGATCACCGGTCAGAACGTGGTCGGGATCCTGCGCGGCAGCGACCCGCTGCGCTCGGACAAGTTCGTGCTCGTCGGCGGCCATCTCGACGGGATCGGGACCGACCCGGACGGCACGGTGTTCCCCGCGGCCAACGACAACGGATCAGGGCCGGCGGTCACGCTCGAGGTCGCGCGGGTGCTCGCCGCGAATCGCGCGATGCTCAAGAACTCCGTGATCTTCGTCGCGTTCGCGGGCGAGGAGGAGGGCCTGGTCGGCTCGGAGTACTTCGCGAGCCACTCGCTGACCACGCCGCTCCGCCCGTCGAACATCCTCGCGTTCATCAATCTCGATGTCTCCGGCTGTTGCGGCGAGACGCTCGCCGGCTCCGACGAGAGCTTCGCGATGCACGCCCGCCTCGCGAGCGCGGCGGACCGGCTCGGCTATGCGTTCGGATATGTCCCTGCCGTCGGCGGCAGTGACCACCTCTCGTACACCCGGCGCGGCGTGCCCGCCGCGCTGGTCGGCTGGACGGAGTTCGGCGGCTTCCATACCGTGCGCGACACGCTCGACACCGTCACCGCGGCGCACCTCACGATCGCAGGCCGGGTGGCGACCCAGGTCGTCCTGGAGCTCGTCGCGACGAACTAGGCCGACTGAACCGGGGCGATCCGCTCCACGTCGACTGCGATCGCGTCGATCGACGCCGCGCACCGATCCAAGATGTCCTGGCCGGCGGCCGAGCCCGAGGCCACCGACTCGACGCCTGCGAGCGCGGTATAGAGGTTGCGCACGAGCCGCTCCGCCTCGGACGGCGGATGGCCGAGCGCGACGAGGGTCTTGTCCACTTGAATGGTGTGCTGCCGGAGGTGCTCTTCGAAGCGGTGCATCCGGAACCGCACCGGGTACCCGGTGTCCTCCCAGAACCACGATGGCGTGTCGAGCTCCGCATCCGTGACGCCGTCGAGCGCGCGGAGGATCGCGACGTGGCTGCGGAACAGCGCGTTCAACGCGTCTTCACGCGAGCCGGCTGGATCCTCCGGTGGCTGACGTTTCGCCGTCCAGGCCGCTTCGTCCGCCTCCGACGGTCGACCGGCACGACTGCAGTCCAGCGCGACCTCGATCGCCGCGAGGAAGCCCTTCTCGGCGCCGAGCATGTGCTTCAGGACCTCGCGCAACGGCCATTGCTCCGCGGGAGGCGGCGCGTCCAGCTCGGCCGCACTCGTGCCGGCGAGCGCACCGGTCAGGTCCCGATGGGCCTCATGGACCTGTGCGAGGATCCGCTGCGCCTCGGTGAACGGCTGACCGGCCCCCAGGCGCATCGCCGCGACGTTCGCGTGAGCATCGCGAAGCTGGTGGTGTGCGGTCAGGAGCGCGAAACGGAGACCGTCCTCGTCATAGTCCCCCCAGGCGTACGGCCGTTCCAGGTCGGCATCGCCAAGGTGCACGCTTGCCCGGACCAACCGCTCGACCGCCTGGGTCACGGTCACCCGAGCGACACCTCGGGCACGCCGCGGACGGTCTCGACGGCGAGGGCATCGACGACCGAGTGCAGGTGCCCGGTCTCCTTGAACACTCGGATCTGGCGATCGGCGCTGGTCCCCTCGCGTGCCAAGACCCGAAGATACTCGACCTCGGCGCGCGATCCCAGCG
>JANLWM010000354.1:0-11989 GCA_031364525.1 Chloroflexota bacterium
CTACGCTCGTAGGCGCGATACGGTCAAGGGCCTTGGACGGGGAGTTCGACCCTCCCCCATCTCCACTCGTTGGCGGTGGCTCGGCCGGGGCCGGCGCAGCCGGACCCGGCCGGACGCGCGAAGGTTGCCCTCAGCAGTCGAACGCGTGCCAGCAGAGGTGGTTGCGCAGGCGCTGGTCGTCGAGGACGAGCTCGCGGATCGCCTCCGGGAGCTGCTCGCGCTGCCAGCGGCACTCGAGCAGTCCGAAGGTGGCGCTGCTCGCCTCGGGGGCGGCGGCACGGGCCGCCTTGATCGAATACGCCGCGGCGCCGAGCTCGTGCGCGGCCACGTGCGCCACTGCTGCGGCTTGACCGGCAGCGAAGGCAGCATGGCGGGGCGCGCCCGTCAGAACGCGAGCAGCTGCCATGGCGTGCCCTCCCGCCGCCCGGGCCTGAGTCATCGTGCGTTCACCACGCGCCCACGCACGTGCGTGGGCGATCGCCTGGCGAGGCCGGAGGTCTCTGGGCTGCGCGGATTCGAACAGGGGGAGGACGTGTTCGGCACACGTGGCCGCCCACAAGGCGAGGGCCTGATGGGCGGCGTCCGTGAGCGTCCCTCCGCGGCGGACGGTGGTGAAGCGCGGGTCACGGTCCTTCGGGAGGATCACAGCTCACCTCTCGCTCACTCCTATGCCTGCGCCGTCGACTGCGAGAAGCGGATGTGGTTGCCGAACGGATCGCGAAGCCCGCAGTCGATGCCGTACGGACGTTCCGTGGGCTCCTCGCTGAACTCCACCCCCCGGGCCTTCAGGGCCTCGTACGTACCACGGCAGTCGTCGGTCATGAAGAACAGGTGGCCGCCGGCCCGGCCCTTGGTCACCAGTCCCCGCACTTCTTCGGCGGTCTTGTCGTCCATGCTCGGCTGGCCCGGGATCTCGAGCAGGATCGACCGGTCCTCGTCGCCCGGGACCGAGACGGTGAGCCAGCGCATGAATCCGAGATCGACGTCGTCCTTGACCTTCAGGCCGAGCTTGCCCACGTAGAAGTCCAGCGCTTTCTGCTGGTCCAGCACGTAGATCTGCGAGATCGCGAGCGACTTGAGCATCTGTCATTCCTCCATGCCGTCGAGTACCTCGACTGAGGGAGACGCTACGGACTGGACCCGGTCCGGCGCTTCTCCGAAACTGCTCGGTCTGGTCCAGGCCATCGCGAAGCACGATGGCACCGGCGGGACGACCGTGCCGCGTCGCCGGAACTCCGACGGCGACTCGCCGACGATCTCGCGAAAGGTCCGACTGAACGTGCCAAGGCTACTGAAACCGACGTCCAGACAGACATCCGTCACGTCCCGCGACGAACCACGGAGCAGGAACATCGCCCGCTCGACCCTGCGCCGCTGAAGGTAGCGATGCGGCGTCTCGCCGAATGTGGACCGGAACGTCCGGATGAAGTGCGACTCCGACGTCAGAGCGATGCGCGCCAGCGCCGGGACGTCGAGCGCCTCGGCGTAGCTGCGATCGATGGCATCGCGGGCGCGGAGCAGCCGGCGGTTCGCCTCTTCCCTTGCGTGACCCATGGACCAATTACATTCGGCCAAGAGCACCGCGGCAATGTCGCGGCGCGACCGCAGCCGCGAGGGGGAGGATCCGATGTCGACCAAGGGCGCCGCAGGTCAAGGGACCAAAGAGAAGCCATGGAAGCTCAAGACCCCGAGCGGATCGTCGGAGTACACGATGTACAAGGACGAGACTCTCGATCCACCGGCGATCGTGTGCCAGGTCGGGACGACCCAGCTTCGTTACCACGTGCGCGCGATCGACGATCTCCACGCGATGCTCAAGAAGCATGGTGACTGGATGCCCCTCGGGAGCGCGGACGAGCAGAAGCCGGCGGCCGACGGCACCGTCGAGGCCTGGGGCCGCTCGCCGAAGAATCCGGTGAAGGGCTGGTACGGCCTGAAGAAGGGCTACCGCGGACGGTTCGGGATGTACCTGCCCCCACTCCTCGAAGCACTCGGTCTCGCCGAGGTCACGCATGACGCGAAGAACAACAAGATGCGGGCGAAGTAGCCGAACGCCCAGGCGTCCCCAGGCCGCGCCGCGAATGCGATCTCCACCCGCCGCTCCTTTGCCCGCCATCACTGATCCGGGGAGCCGCGTACTTGACAGGTCGGCGCCCCCGGTAGTATTAAACCAAGTAGTTATTTAACCGAGAGGTACATAACAATGGGTACCGACCACCTGAGCGCCACGTTCGCGGCCATCGCCGATCCGACCCGGCGGGCGATCCTCGCGCGCCTGGCTTCGGGCGAGCTATCGGTCACCGCCCTCGCGAAGCCGTTCGACATGACCCTTCCCGCCGTCTCGAAGCATCTGAAGGTGCTGGAGAACGCGGGCCTCATCTCGCGCGGGCGCGACGCGCAGTGGCGTCCTGCCCGGCTCGAGGCCGACCGGCTCCGGGAGGCCGCGAAGTGGGTGGAGCGCTACCGCGTGTTCTGGGAGAAGAGCCTCGATCGACTCGACGCGCACATACAGCAGATGCAGGAGGAGCAGACGCATGGCCGCAGCAAGTAGCGCCGACGTGGCCGACCGGACGCTCGTCACGACGCGCGTGTTCGACGCGCCACGCGAGCTGGTCTACCGGGCCTGGACCGATCCGCAGCAGCTCGCGAAATGGTTTCCGCCCGAGGGCTTCAGCTCGCCACGCTGCGAGGTCGACCCGCGGCCGGGTGGCGTGTTCCGAGTCGACATGAAGGCGCCAGATGGCCCGCCGTTCAACGGCCAGGTCTTCCCCGGTCCGGGCGTGTTCCGTGAGGTCGTGCCGAACGAGCGGCTCGTTTTCACGATGGCGCCCGAGATCGAGCCTGGCAAGCCGATGCCGACCGTGACCATGAGCGTTCGCTTCGAGGACCTCGGTGCGAAGACCCGGCTCACGATCGAGCAGACCCTGCCCACGGTCGCCGACTTCGAGACGATGGCGAAGCAGGGCATGCGCGAAGGGATCAACGAGAGCCTCGGCAAGCTCGCCGGTGTGCTTTCCGGCAACAGCACCGACCGCGGAGTGACCGTCGACGACCGCATCCTGACGCTCATCCGCGTGTTCGACGCGCCGCGTGAGCTCGTATGGACCGCCTACACCGATCCGAAGCACATCACGAAGTGGATGTTCGCGAACGACTGGGAGTCGCCGTTCGCCGAGATCGACCTCCGCCCGGGTGGCGCGTTCAGCATCGGCATGCGTCCGGCCGACCACAGCACCGAGGGCTTCACCTTCGGCGGCACCTACCGCGAGGTCATCAAGCCCGAGAAGATCGTTCAGGCCATCGGCGACGGCCGTGTGATGACGACCACGCTCGAGGAGCTGCTCGGCGGCGGGACGCGTCTCACACTCTCGCTCGAGATGGCGATGGATGAGGCGCGCGAGCGCGCCGGCTATGGCCAGATCCTCGATCACTTTGGCCAGCACCTCGCGACACTGTCCACGAAATAGAAGGAGACAGAGATGAACAAGATCACGCCGTTCCTGTGGTTCGATGACCAGGCCGAAGAGGCCGCCCGCCTCTACGTGTCGATCTTCAAGAACTCGAAGATCGTGGAGGTCACGCCGGGCGGCCCGAACGGCAAGCCGCTGACCGTCGCATTCGAGATCGAGGGCCAGCCGGTCATCGCTCTGAACGCCGGCCCGCAGTTCAAGCTGAACGAGGCGTTCTCGTTCTTCGTGCGGTGCAAGGATCAATCGGAGGTCGACGGCCTTTGGGCGAAGCTCACCGCGAATGGAGGCGAGGAGTCGCAGTGCGGCTGGCTGAAGGACCCCTACGGGCTCTCGTGGCAGATCATCCCGACGGCGCTGCTGGACGCGCTCGGGGACACGGATCCCGCGAAGGCCCGGCGATCGATGGAGGCCATGCTCACGATGAAGAAGATCGACGTTGACGCCATAGAGGCGGCTCGCAAGGGATGACCTCGACCGTCGCGTCGCGGGACGCTCAAGAAGCTGCGTCGGCGACCACCCGCCGGTGGCTCGCGCTCGGCCTGGTGTGTTTCGGCGCGCTGATGATCGTGCTCGACGGCACGATCGTGAACATCGCCCTCCCCACGATCCAGAAGGACCTCGGCTTCTCGCAGGCGGACCTCGCCTGGGTCGTGAACGCCTACGTTCTGACCTTCGGCGGATTCCTGCTCCTGGGCGGGCGCGCGGCCGACCTCGTCGGCCGCCGCACGATCTTCATCGTCGGGCTCGGGATCTTCACGGCGGCGTCGCTCGCGTGCGGGCTCGCGACCGCTCAGTGGATGCTCGTCGCCGCGCGTTCGGTGCAGGGCATCGGCGGCGCGATCGTGCAAGCGGTCGCGCTCTCGCTCATCCTCGATCTCTTTCCCGAGCCCGGCGCCCGCGCAAAGGCGATGAGCGTGTGGGGCTTCGTGGCCTCGGCCGGCGGCGCGGTCGGCGTTGTGCTCGGCGGCGTACTGACCCAGAGCGGCGACTGGCACCTCATCTTCCTCATCAACGTGCCCATCGGTCTCCTGGCGATCGCGTGCGCGCGGCCGCTGCTGCCCGGCGCGCCGGGAGTCGGCCTTCGCGACGGAGTCGACATCGCGGGCGCATTGACCATTACCGCCGCGCCGATGCTCGCGGTCTACGGGATCCTCACCGCTTCCGTGTCGGGCTGGGGCTCGCCCACAGCCCTCGCGTGCATGGCCCTCGCGCTGGTCGTCCTGGCGGCGTTCGTCGTCATCGAACGCACGGTCCCGTCGCCACTCGTGCCGCTCCGCATCTTCCGCTCGAAGGCGATCACGCTGTCGAATGTCCTCATGGCGTGCGTCACGGCATCGTTCTTCGGCTGGTTCTTCTTCTCACCGCTCTACATGCAGCGTGTCCTGGGCTTCGACTCGCTGCAGACCGGGCTCGGGTTCCTACCGGCGATGATCATCCTCGGTGCGATGTCTCTGGGCATCGCCGCCACGATCGTCGGCCGCTTCGGGCCAAAGCGCTCGGTGATCGGCGGTCTCATCCTGATCGTCGCCGGCTTGGCACTTTTCGTGCGCACGCCGGTCGGAGGCGCCTACGCGACCGACGTGTTGCCCGCCATGCTCATCCTGGCGCTTGGCGGTGGCATCTCGTTCCTTCCGCTGATCCTCATCGCGGTCGGTGATGCGAGCCCGCAGGACAGCGGCCTCGTCTCAGGCCTGGTCAGCACCTCGCAGATGGTCGGCGGCGCCATCGGCCTTGCGGTCCTCGCGAGCGTTGCGGCCATGCGCACGGGTGCGTCTGGCGGTGCAGACGCCGCGGCGCTGAACGACGGCTACCACGCGGCGTTCCTCATCGCCGCGTTGCTCGCCGCGACCGGACTCGCGATCGCGACGCGGCTCCCCGCGTCTGCCCCGTCTGCCCCGCCGGCCCACAAGGCATGAGCGGCCTAGCGTTTTCGGGCGGCGGTCTTGGTCTTGGGCTTGACGCGCTCGGGTAGCTCCTTGCGGCCGGTCGAACGATTCCACTCCTCGTAGGTCTCATCCGAGATCTTCCCGTTCACGAGAAGCTCCGCGAACTTGCGCCGCTGTGCCTTGCTCTTGAATGGCATACCTCTCCATGAGCACGCAGCGGGCCGCGGCCGCCCGCAAACGGATGAAGAGGGCATCATCTGGGAATGACCCTCTGGCGTAACGCCGACTTCGCGAAGCTCTGGACCGGCTTCACGATCGCCGTCGTCGGCAGCCAGATCACCGTGCTCGCGCTGCCGCTGACCGCCGTCCTCGTGCTCGGCGCAGGCGCGACCGAGACAGGCCTCCTGGTCGCGGCGAGCATGGCGCCGTCCATCGTGCTCGGGCTCTTCGTCGGTGCCTGGGTCGACCGACTTCCGCGCCGGCCGATCATGATCGGCTCCGACATCGGAAGCGCCATCGTGATCGGCTCCGTGCCGGCCGCCGCGGCGCTCGGAACGCTCACCCTCGGACAGCTCTATGTGGTCGCGTTCCTCGCCGGCGCATTCCGCATCTCGACCGACCTCGCGCGCAGCGCACTCGTGCCGTCGCTCGTTGGCCGCGCCCAGCTCGTCTCGGCGAACAGCCGCCTTCAAGCATCGAGCGCGGTGGCTCAGGTGGCGGGTCCCTCGCTGGGCGGCGTGCTGGTGCAGTTGCTGACGGCGCCGATCGCGATGCTGTTCGACGCGCTGACATTCCTTGTCTCGGCGGCCGTCCTTGTCACGCTGCGGGTACGCGAGGAGATCCAGCCGCGGGACCGCTCGCGGAGCATTTGGCACGAGATCGTGGAAGGGGTCCGCTGGATGCGGGCCCACGACATCGTGTTCCGCTGCGTCGTCGCGATCGCGCTCGCGAACATCGAGTGGTTCGCCGTTCAGGCCATCCTCGTCGTGTATGCCACCCGGGAGCTGGGGTTGTCGCCTGCGCTCCTCGGTCTGGCGATCGCGGCCATCGGACCGCTGAGTCTTGTTGGCGCGATGCTCGCCGGTCCGCTCACCGCACAGTTCGGTCTCGGGCGGGTCATGATCGGCGCGCTGTTCCTGGAGGCGGTGAGCCGCCTCGTGCTGCCGTTCGCCACCGGCACGCCGGTGCAGGCGGCCATCGTGCTCGCTGCGTCCCAGGCGTTGCTCGGGCTCACCGTTCCGCTCTGGACGGTGAGCTCGGTGAGCCTGATGCAATCCGTGACCCCCGAACGGCTGCTCGGCCGCGTCAATGCCGCCTCGCGCTTCATCTCCTTCGGCGTCGCGCCACCGGCGGCGGTGCTCGCCGGTGTGCTCGCCGACAGCATTGGTCTGCGCTCGACGCTGTTCGCGAGCGGTCTCGTCGCCGTGGCCGCGTTCCTGTACCTGCTGCTCTCGCCCGTCCGCTCGTTCAGACTGGCGCCGGTGACCGCTTGATCACGCCCAGGAACCGATCGTCGTCGCCGGACGTTCATCCCTCATGACGCGATCACCGGTCCTGCTCGTGGTGCTGGTCATGCTGCTGGGCGCCTGCGGCGGAAGCGGCAGCGGCCCCCAGGGGCCATCAGGCTCCCCAACGCCGATCCCCGGTGCGGTGCTCGTGACCCGGGCGAACGACCGCGGGACGGTCGGGGCGAAGGTCGGCGACCGGATCCAGATCGCGCTTGGAACGGAGTTCGACTGGCGGCTCGATCCGCCCGACGGGGTCGTGCTGACCCGTGGTCCGCAGAACGAGCTGCTGGTCCGGGGGACGCAGGCCGTGTGGACCGCCGCAGCGCCCGGCAGGTCGACGATCTCCGCGACCGGCACCGTCGTGTGCCCGAGCGGCAAAGCCTGCATCCTGATCGCGATCCTGTTCACGACGACCATCGTGGTCGGCGGGCCGTAGGTCCGCGATATCGTCGCGACGTGAGCGGGACCTGTCCCTGGGCCGACACCGACGCGACGATGCGCGCCTATCACGATCGTGAATGGGGCCGGCCCGTCCGTTCCGACGCCGGCCTCTTCGAGCGGATCTCGCTCGAGGGCGCCCAGGCCGGTCTCTCGTGGTCGACGATCCTGAACAAGCGCCCGGCCTATCGCAAGGCGTTCGCCGGCTTCCGCCCCGAGCGCGTGGCGCAGTTCACCGCCCGCGACGAAGGCCGCTTGCTCTCCGATGCGGGCATCGTCCGCAACCGCGCAAAGATCAGATCGGCGATCGCGAACGCTCAGGCGTACCTCGACCTGCGCGATGAGGTGACCGACGTGGCGCGCTGGCTCGGGACCTTCGCCGATGCTGCGGTGCTGTCGAAGGAGCTGCGGTCCAGGGGCTTCACGTTCGTGGGGCCGACGATCGCTCTCTCGATCTTGCAGGCGATCGGCGTGGTCAACGGTCACCTGCCGGGGTGTGCCCTGGCTAGTCGGCCCAGTCGGTCTGGGCGGCCGAAGCCGGCCGCAGCGCGGGTGCCACCGCGTGCGGCGCGCGGAGCGCGATCAGCACGGCGCTGATCACGATCGCCGCTCCGACGTAGGTCAGCGGAGCCGGCTGCTCCCCTTTCACGAGACCACCCAGGATCACGGCGATGATGGGCACGGTCACCCCGACCAGGCTCGCGTTGCTGACGGACCAATGGGTCACGAGCCACGTGAAGAGCACGAACGCGCCGAGGGAGCCGGCGATGGTGAGGTAGATGATCGGCAGCCACGCCGCCACGGTGCCCGGCAGCGCATGTGACTCGCCGAGCACCACGCTGACGACGAGGCACACGATCGCGCCGACTGCGGTCCCGATCGCGTTCAACGGGATCACCTGCTGTTTCGGCGCCTGCTTCAGGAGGACGTTCGCGAGCGCCGCGGCCGACGCCGCCCCGAAGATCGTGAGCAACCCGGCGAACGGGACCGCCACGCCGAGCTCGCCCGCGAAGATCACCGCGACGCCGGCGATCGCGACCATGGCCGCGATGAGCTTCCGGGTCACGAGCCGCTCGACGCCGAAGATCGCAGCGAAAAGGGCGGTCGAGAGCGGGACCGTCGCGAACAGCACCGCCGAGATCCCGCTCGGGACGGTCTGCTCGCCGGTGTAGAGGAGCGTCAGGTTGACGCCGAGATTGAAGAAGCCCCAGAGCGCCGCGCCGCGCAGGGCTGACCCGCGGGGAAGCGGCATCCGAAAGGCCGCCGCGATCCCAAAGAGAAGGACCGATGCGAGCGCGAGCCGGATCGTCGCCGCCCAGACCGGCGGGGTCGCTTCGTTCCCGAATCGGATCGCGAGGAACGTGCTGCCCCAGATCATCGCGGTGGCGATGAAGGTGACGGCGATGCGCATGCTCATGAACCTAGAACGCCCGGTCGCTCCGTGGCGTGAGACCGACCGGAAATGTTGCGAACGACGCGGAACCGCGGGCTTGACCGTTGGTTCGGAGGCCGTATATTTCGGTGAGCAAATTATTCGGAAGGCGAACGACTTGCCGGTACTTCCCGAGCAAAAAGCCCCATCTCAGGCCGACGCGCGTCTGGCCAGACAGATCCTCGGCGTGCTGCCGTGGATCGGGCGGCTGACCTCGACCGCTCTCCGCGAAGCCGGCGGCGGCTCCATCAGCCGTTACAAGGTCCTCGGCATGTTGAGCGGCAAGGGCCCCATCCGGGCCGGCGAGCTCGCAACGCTCTGCACGTACTCGCCGTCGGCGATGAGCGAGGTCATTGAAGGGCTCTCCGCCGAGGGCCTTGTCCGCCGCGTGGATGACCCCACGGATCGCCGCGCCGTCGTCGTTGCGCTGACGGATCAGGGAGACGTCGAGCTCGAGCGCGTGCGGGACCTCATGAGTGCCGAGCTGATCAAGGCGCTCGACGGCCTGACCACCGACCAGCGGTCGCGGCTGCGCTCGGCCTTCGCGGACCTGAACGAGATCCTCATCGACCCACCCGCGAAAAAGGAGACACGCATTGTCCGGTGAACTGCACGGCCGCCGACTTGTCCTGGTGACCGTCGGGATCATGCTCGCACTCTTCCTCGCCGCGCTCGATCAGACGATCGTCGGCACGGCGCTCCCGCGTATCGTCGCGGAGCTCAAAGGTCTCGACTATTACTCGTGGGTCCTCACGGCATACCTCGTCACATCGACGATCATGACCCCGATCTCCGGGAAGCTCGGCGACCTGTTCGGTCGCAAGCCGCTCCTGCTGATCGGCATGTTCGGGTTCGTCCTTGCGTCGGCCCTCTGCGGCCAGGCTCAGGACATGTTCCAGCTCGTGGTGTTCCGCGGGATCCAGGGACTGTTCGGTGGAGTGCTCTTCTCGAGCGTCTTCGCCTCGATCGCGGACCTCTACTCGATCGAGCGCCGCGCGCGGATCCAGGGCCTCTTCGGCGGGATCTTCGGGATCGCGTCGGTGGTCGGACCGACCATTGGTGGGTACCTGACCGACAACGTCGGTTGGCGCTGGGTGTTCTACGTGAATGTTCCCGTGGGTATCGCGGCGATCCTGTTCGTCTTCCTGACCATGCCCCGCACGACGCACAACGCCACGTGGCGCGACATCGACTTCCTCGGCGCGGGCGCGCTCACCGCGGGCCTCGCACCGCTCCTCGTCGCATTCTCGATCACCCGTGACCACGACTGGGGCTCACCTGCGGTCCTCGGGCTCCTCGCCGTCGGCGCGGTCGTGCTCGTCGGCTTCTACTTCATCGAGCGGCGGACCGATCACCCCATCGTGCCGTTCGAGCTGTTCAAGAACCGCACGTTCGCGGTCTCCGTGATCACCGGATTCCTGGTCGCCGTGGGGATGTTCGGCGCGATCGTGTACGTGCCCCTCGTGTACCAGGGCGTCCTCGGGATCCCGGCGACGAACTCCGGACTCCTCGTTACGCCCATGATGGTCGGCCTGGTGCTCGGTAGCGTCGCCACCGGGCAGCTCATGCTGCGGATCAAGCGCTACCGCTATCTCGGTACCTTCGCCACGCTGCTCCTGGCGATCGGGACCTACCTCATGTCCACCATCACGACCGATACCCAGCAGATCGAGGTCGTACGCAACCTCGTCATCATCGGGTTCGGCGTGGGCATCACCTTCCCGCTCTACCTGAACTCGGTGCAGTCCGCGGTCGAGCCGCGGTTCATCGGGGTGGTCACGAGCCAGATCCAATTCTTCCGGAACGTCGGAGCGACCATCGGGATCGCCGTCCTCGGGTCGTTCCTGTCCCAGCGGCTCCCGACGAACATCCAGACGAAGATCGCCGCGCTGAACCTGCCGCCTCAGGCGGGCTCGTTCATCCCGACCTCGGGCAACACCCAGACCCTGTTCGACCCTGTCTCGCTCGCCGCCGCGCGGGCGAACGTGCCCGCTGCGTTCCAGCCGGTGTTCGACTCGGTCATCACCGCGGTGCGTGCCGGGCTGGCGGCCACGCTCCATGATGTCTTCATCGCGGCAGCAGCAGCATCGCTGCTCGCCTTTGTCGCCTCATTCTTCCTGAACGACGTTCCGATCCGCACGCAACACCGCGGCGATCGGTCGCCCGCGGAAGCGGCGCCGGCCTTCGGCGACTAGCCCGACTAGCTCTCGCCTCGACCAGGACCGCGCCCGACCCGGCGCTTGATGGCAGCGTCCATCTCGCGCCGGGTCTCGCGCTCCTTGATGACCTGTCGCTTGTCATAGCGGCGGCGCCCCTTGGCGAGGCCAAGCTCGACCTTCGCGACGCCGTTCTTGATGTACAGGCGGAGTGGAACGATCGTGTAGCCCTGCTGCTGCGCCTCGCTTGCCAGCAGGCCGATCTCGGCCTTGTGCAGCAGCAGCTTCCGCGGGCGGGTCGGCTCCTGCTCTTCGAAGCCCACGGCGTTCTGCCACGGTGCGATATGCACGTTGCGGAGATAGATCTGTCCACGATCGACCTTCGCGTAGCCGTCCGACAGGTTCGTGCGGCCCGCGCGGACCGACTTGATCTCCGTGCCGGTCAGGACGAGGCCGGCCTCGACCCTGCGATCGATGGCGTAGTTGAACCGGGCCTTCCGGTTGTCGGCAAGCACCAGCTCGGTCCGCTCCTTCTTCTCGTCGGTCGCCGCGGCCTGTTTGGCCGAGCGACGGTCCGATCGTGAGTGAGCGCTGGGGCGCGTGGGCGGTCCGTGCTGCGCCATGGCGTGCTGAGCGTATCCACCCCAAGCCAGTTGGGCCCGGATAACGGAAGAGGCGGCGGCATCGCTGCCACCGCCTCTCCACTTGGGTCTCGCGAAGACTCGCTAGACCGCGATCACCTCAGCTGGATTCATCCCGTAAGACTGGAGTGTGCAGTCCTGGGTCTTCGGATTCCCATTGCTATCGCTCACTCCACATCACCTCCTTTCTTACGTCGCTAATCCTAGCAAGCCGAATGGCTGGCAGTCCAGACTGCCGGAGAGAACGACGAGGAGCGGGCTTTGCCCGCGACGAGGAGTTCCACCAGCCCTGAGCACGTGTCGACGCCGAAGCTGACCGCAGGTCAGCGGAGGCCGAGATGCTTGAGAAAACCGAGACGCTAGATCAAGGCAGATACGGGCGGGGATCGGCGGCGCGGCCGTTGACGATCGTCATGAAGTGCAGGTGCGGGCCGGTGGTCCAACCGGTCATGCCCTCG
>JANLWM010000127.1:0-7675 GCA_031364525.1 Chloroflexota bacterium
CGAGACCGCTTCTTTCGCCGCCCACCGGCCCGACAGGTGCAACACGTTGCGCCGGCAGTACGCGCGCTCCCACTCGGTGTACACGCGCTTCAGGAATCGCTCGTCGTGACGATCGAGCACGCCCTTGATCCGGACCGTCTCAATGATGTCGATCCCGACCTCGCTATTCAACGGTCACGGCCTTCGCGAGGTTGCGCGGCTGATCTACATCGTTGCCTCGGCGATCGGCGATGTGATAGGCGAGCAGCTGCAGCGGTACCACCGCGAGTGCGGGCGAGAGCAGCTCGTTCGTCGCGGGGATCCGGATGATCTCGTCCGCGTGGGCCACGATCTCCTCGTCGCCGTCGGTCGCGAGCGCGATGACGATCCCGGCGCGAGCCCGGACCTCTTGGATGTTCGAAAGCATCTTCTTGTACACCGAGTCCTTCAATGCGATCGCCACGACCGGAAGGTCCTTGTCGATGAGCGCGTTGGTGCCGTGCTTCATCTCCCCCGCTGCGGTCCCCTCGGCGTGGATGTAGCTCAGCTCCTTCAGCTTGAGGGCTCCCTCGAGCGCGGTCGGATAGTTCGCTCCGCGGCCGAGGTGAAGGAAGTTGCTTGCCGTGTGGAACCGGTACGCCAGCGACTTGAGCTTCGGCTCCTCGCTCAGCACGGCGTCCATCAGCGTGGGCAGGTGGAACGCCTCGGCCAGCAGCTTCGCGGCCGCCTGCGGCTCGATGGTCCCGCGGTGCTGAGCGAGGTAGATCGCGAACAGGTAGAGGTCGACGAGCATCGCCGTGTAGGCCTTCGTCGACGCGACGCTGATCTCCGGCCCGGTGTGGAGGTATATGACGTCGTCGGAGACGCGGCTGGCCTCGCTCCCGACAACGTTGACGAACGTGAGGAGCCGCGCACCTCGCTTCTTTGCTTCGGACATCGCCGCGAGCGTGTCCGCGGTCTCCCCGGACTGGGTCATCGCGATCGCAAGCTGGCCCTTCGAGACGACCGGATCCCGATACCGGTACTCCGAGCCGATCTCGACGTCGCACGGGATCCGCGCCAGACGCTCGATGAGGTACTTCCCGACGAGCGACGCGTGATAGGCCGTCCCGCAGGCCACGAAGGTGATGCGGGGGATCTCCCGGATGTACGACTCGCTCATCTGGAGATCCTGGTCGAACAGCACCCGGCCGCTCGTCCGGTCCACCCGGCCGAGGAGCGTGTCGGAGATCGCCCGAGGCTGCTCGAAGATCTCCTTGAGCATGTAGTGCTTGTAGCCGGACTTCGCCGCGGCGATCGGATCGAGATCGATCGTGCGCGCGGGACGATCGATGACGGCGCCATCGGCGATCCGGCGGAACCGGACGCCCAGCGGACTCACGATGGCGAGGTCACCGGCTTCGAGGAAGCTCATTTCCCGGGTGTGTTCGATCAGGGCGGTCATGTCGGATGCGACGAAGTTCTCCCCCTTCCCATGACCGACGATGACGCCTCCGGCGTTGCTGATCCTCGCAGCCACGATCTTCCCCGGATCCGCTGCGGAGATGAAGGAGAGGGCCGCAGCGCCCTCGAGCCGCGGGAGGACGGCGAGGGCGGCATCTTCGAGCGACCGACCAGCCTTCAGCTCGTCCTCAAGAAGGTGCACGACGACCTCGGTGTCGGTCTCCGACGTGAAGACGTGGCCCGCCGCGACGAGTGGCGCTTTGAGCGCCTGGAAGTTCTCGATGATCCCGTTGTGGATGACGGCGGTCGCGCCGCTGCAGTCGACGTGCGGATGCGCGTTCGCCTCGGTCGGCCGGCCATGGGTCGCCCAGCGGGTGTGCCCGATGCCGGTGTCGCCGGTCACCGGCCGCGCGGCCACGACGGCCGCGAGATTGTCGAGCTTGCCCTCGGCGCGACGGACCGCGAGGGTGCGCTCGCGCTCGATCGCCACCCCGGCGGAGTCGTACCCGCGGTATTCGAGACGGCGCAGCCCGCTCATCAACAGCGGAAGCGCCTGGCGCGGACCGGTGTACCCGACGATCCCACACATACCTAGGCGAGGGCCTCCATCGCTTCGGCCGCGAGCGATTCGACGATCCGCCTGGCGGTCGCGTCGTCGCGCGCTTCGACCGTGATCCGCAGCACGGGCTCGGTGCCCGACGCGCGCACGACCAGCCGGCCGCCCGACCCGAGCTCCGCTTCGGCGTCGCGCACCGCGGTCGAGAACCGGGTGATCTCCTTCCACTCGCGGCGGCGGGGGGCCTTCACGTTCTTCGTGATCTGCGGCCAGTGCTCCACCTCGCGCGCGAGCTCCGTGAGCGACCGCTTCTCGGAGCGCATGAGCGCGAGGACCTCGAGCGCGGTCAGGATCCCGTCGCCGGTCGTGGTGAACTCGCGGAAGATGACGTGGCCCGAGGGCTCGCCGCCGAACTGCGCCTTCCGCCGCTCGAGCTCCTCCCATACGTAGCGATCCCCGACCTGGGTACGGACGAGCGCGATGCCATCGCGGGCGAGCGTCGCCTCGAGCCCGCCGTTCGTCATGATCGTCCCGATGACCAGCTTGGGGTCGAGCTTCCCGTGCTTCGCGAAGTGCCGGGCAGCGAGCGCGAGGACGAAGTCACCATCGAGCACGGTCCCCGTGCTGTCCACGGTCATGACCCGGTCACCGTCGCCATCGAAAGCGAAACCGACGTCGGCCTTGTGCTCCACGACGGCCGCCTGGAGGGCTGCGGGCGCGGTAGCGCCGCAGCCCAGGTTGATGTTCGCGCCATCCGGCATGTCGAACAGCGTGAGGACGTCCGCGCCCGCGCGGGCGAAGACCGCGGGAGCGACGCGATAGGTGGATCCGTTGGCGCAATCGAGGACCACGCGCAGCCCATCGAGGGCGGGGGCGATCGATCCAAGGAAATCCTCGTACTTCTTCACGAGGCCGCGGACGTCTCCGATGAGCCCGATCCCGCCTTCGGTCGGCCGGGCCAGGCCCGCGTCATCGGCCATCGCCTGCTCGATGCGGTCTTCCGTCGCGTCCGGCAGCTTCAGACCGGCGTGATCGAAGAACTTGATGCCGTTATCCGGCGCGGGGTTGTGCGATGCGCTGATCACGGCGCCCGCCACCACGTCCTCGGTCCGAGCGAGGTACGCCAGGCCCGGCGTTGGGATATGCCCGGCGAGCCGCACATTCATGCCGACCGAGCAGAGCCCGGCCGCGAGGGCACTCTCGAGCATCCGGCCGGACCGGCGGGTGTCGCGACCAATGATGACCTCATGCCCCTGGGTGCCGAGCACATGGCCGGCCGCGCGCCCGAGGCGGAGCGCGAGCTCCGGGGTCAGGTCGAGGTTCGCGACCCCCCGAATGCCGTCGGTGCCGAAGAGCCGGGTCACGGGGCCATCCGGGTACTGGCCGGATGACGCGCGGATCGGTTCATTTGGCTCTCATCGTGAGGGTCACGCGGATCGGCTGCAGGGTGATGGCGGTGACACCCGCCGGGAGCTTCAGCACGACGTCTGCCGGACCGGTGCCGATGGTCCGGCCGGTGGCGTCTACGGTCGCGGTCACCCCGTCGGGACCGAGCGCGGCGAGCGCCGCCAGGGGCCCTCCGACGACGACGTCGACGGTCCGCGGGTCGGTATCCGCCGCGAGGCCGGCCCCCACGCCGGTCACGACGAGCGCGACCTGCGGGTACGGGCGGGTACCGGTCAGCGGGATCACGGTCACCCCGACGACCGCATCGGTCGGCTGCAGCAACGTGATGCCGGCGGGTAGGACAAGCGGCACCCTGAAGGACGCACTCGCCGTCAGGCCGGAGACGTCGATCGGCGCGGTGACGAGCCGGTCGATCGCCGCCAGCGCGGCCGGCGCGCCCTGGACCGGGACCGCGACCGGGTCCGTCGTGACGCGTGAGATCCAGTAGCCGGCCGCCACGGAGCCGCGGATCGACCAGAGCACCGGGACCGTGCGGGTGCTCGACGTGGAGAGGACCGGCACGCTGACCTGCAGGGTCGGCGGATCCGACTGGACGCCGTCCACCGGATTCCCTGCAGCGTCCACCGGGGACGCGGAGGCGCTCGTGGAGATGTCGATCGGCGTGTCACCGAACCGGATCGTGGCGAGCACTGCCGCGACGCTCGACACCAGGCTCTGTGCCCCGGTCAAGCGGACCTCGGACGACGAGAAGGTCGGCGCACCGGGCATGAAGCCGCGCGGCGGATCGTTCGCGAATCGCACCTGCACCGTGAGCGACCTCGAGACGATCTTCTCGACGCGGACCGACACGACCGCGGGGTCCATCTGGGCGACGATCGCCTGGTCGTTCAGCGTCACGCGGATCGGTAGATCCTGCAGCTCATTACGCGTGAAGTCGGCGCCGGTGAGGTCGAGGGTGGGATGCAGATCCGACGGCACGATCTTGGCGACCGCAGGCTGTGGACCGCGCAGCTTGATCATGACCTCGCCGAGAGCGCCACGCAGCACGTAGCCGGCGGGTACTTCGGGCCGCTCGAGGGCAACGTGATACGTCTGGACCGCCTCCTCGGGCGTGCTTTCCGCGACGGCGACGAACGCCAGCAGGGCGATCGCGAGGGCGGCGGCTTTCAACGGAAAGTCGTGCGTGACCGCCCGGCGGAAGCCGATCCGACGGATGCCGCCCCTGCGCCTGGGGGCGTACTCCGGATCGCCCACGGGTCAGGACGCCTTGCTGCGGAAGGGAAGCGGCTGGATCCGGCTCCGGAGGAGCGAGCTCAGAACGCGACGCAGCCGCTCCTCGTCGAGGCCGCCGATGATCCTGCCGCTGCTCGCGATGGAGATCGCCTGCGTCTCCTCGGACACGACGATGACGATCGCGTCGGTCTGCGAGCTGATCGAGAGAGCCGCGCGGTGGCGCATGCCGTACCGGTGGGACGCACGCTCCTGGGTGTCCTCGAGCGGCAGCAGGCAGGCTGCTGCGAGGATCTGCGGACCACGGACGATCACCGCGCCATCGTGGAGCGGAGAACGGACCATGAAGATCGATGCGAGCAGCTCAGCGGACAGCTTGCCGTTCACCAGCACGCCCGTCTCCGTGTAATCCTGGAGACCGGTCCCGCGCTCGATGACGATGAGTGCGCCGTGCCGCGCACCGCTGATGAGCAGTGCCGCACGCGTCAGCTCATCGACCATCCGGTCGACCTCCTCGTCGTCGGTCGGCGCCAACAGGCGGTTGAGCGGGCCAAGCTGGCCGATCTGCCCGAGCGCGCGACGGAGCTCCGGCTGGAACACGATCACGATCGCGAAGGCCGCAACGGCGAGGCCGGCCTGGAGGACGAGCTTCGTGAGCGTCAGCTGCAGCAATACGGCGAGGCCGTAGATCACCACAAGTACGAGCACGCCCAGCAAGAGCTGGACCGCACGGGTCCCCCGGATGAGGACCAGCAGGTAGTAGACGAAGACGAACACGATCGCGATGTCGAGGACGTTGGTCCAGCCGAACGTCTGACCGTTGAAGAGCGCACGGACGGCCGCAAAGAACGCGTCCATCAGACCGCCTGCGCGAGCCGCTCGACTTCCATCGCGAGCTCAGCCTGGCCATCGAGCCGGAGCGCCTCCGCGAGGAGCGCGCACTTCGCGCGCGCGACGTCGCGCTTACCGATGGAGCTCACGACGTCGATCAACAGGCGCTGGGCCTGGTGATCCGCGAGACCGGACGCGATGAGCTGGAGCAAGAGGTCCGACGCGGCGCTGGTGCGGCCGTCGGCGATGAAGTGCCGAGCGGCGATCAACGCCGACTGGGCCGCTCGGGGGTCCTTTGCCGCAAGGTACTGCGCCGCAAGCTCCTCGGCTGCCAGGGGATCTTCGCTGTCGTCGAGCGGTGGCTCGGCGACCCGCGCGCGCTGCGGCTCGGTCCAGGCCGGTGCCGCCGGCGCAGCGGCGGCTTCCAGTGAGGCCATATCGGTGCCCAGGGCGTCGAGGAGCGCGGCCCTCGGATCGATGGCTGCGGCGGGCTCACCTGCGCGTTCGCGCCGTGGGATGCCGGGGATCGCGCCGGCTGATCCCGAGGGCTCGGGGGACCGGCGCGGCTCGGCGCGCGGCGCCGAAGGAGGAGCGGCACGCGACTCGACGTCCAGGCCGACCTCGCGCGCGAGCGATACCAGCCCGGGTTGCGGCCCGAGCGAGTCCAATCCGTAGCGGATCTCGCGCTGCGCCCCGGCCGGATCGGTGCCCAAGATCGCCCGCGCGTAGCGCGCGTACTCGTCGCAGGCGGCATCCATCTCGCCCGCCAGCGCGTGTGCGGCGGCGAGCCTGCGGTGCGCGGAAAGATCCAGCGCATCAAGGCCGAGGGCCTCCGTGAGGAGCGCGACGACCCCGAGGTGCTCGCCGGCCTTCGCGAGCTTGGCGGCTCCGTCACGCAGGGCGGTGAGCGCCCCGGATCGGTCCGCTTGCTCCAGCCGGACCTTTGCGATGCCGCGATACCCGCCGGGGGCCGTGGGAAACTTGGCGCAGAGATACTCGAACTGCTGCTCGGCCTTCGAGAGCCGGCCGGCCTGCAGCTCGCGCAGCCCTGAGGCGAGCGCGACCTTGTAGTTGAAGTCCTGACCGGCCGTCACCGCGAGTAGTGTGCGCCCCGTCCGGTCTGGACGCGACGCCTGCGAGCCCTCGCTACCGCTTGGTGAACTGCGGCGCCTTGCGCGCCCGCTTCAGACCAGGCTTCTTTCGCTCCTTCGCGCGCGGATCGCGCGTGAGCAGCCCGGCCTTGCGGAGGACCGCCCGGTGCTCCGGATCCACCTGCAGCAGGGCGCGGGAGATGGCATGCCGGATCGCTCCGAGCTGGCCCGACTCGCCGCCGCCCTCGACCTTCACCATCGCGTTGAAGCGGCGGACCGTGCTCGTCACCGTGTAGGGCTGGACCGCGAGCTCGGCATAGCCGTCCCGGCCGAAGTACTCCTCCAGCGGCTTGCCGTTCACGATGACCGTGCCCTCCCCGGGCACGAGGCGCACCCGGGCGACGCTCGTCTTGCGGCGTCCGGTGCCTTGGAAGTACGGAGCTGTTTTCATGATCGCTTCTCCACCGCGAGGGTCTCCGGCCGTTGTGCCTGGTGCGGGTGCTCGGGCCCCGCGTACACGAAGAGCTTGCGCGACATCTGCTCGCCAAGCCGATTCTGCGGGAGCATCCCGCGGACCGCCCGCCGAACGACCTCCTCAGGGCGACGCTCGAGCAGCCGCTCGAGGGTCTCGGACTTGAATCCACCCGGGTAGCCGGAGTGGCGGACGTACAGCTTGTCGGAGAGCTTCTTCCCGGTGACCTTGATCTTCGCCGCATTGATGATCACGACCGGGTCACCGGTATCGAGGCTCGGCGTGAAGGTCGCCTTGTGCTTCCCGCGGAGGGTCGCCGCGACCTGCGTGGCCAGGCGGCCAAGCACCGCACCGTCCGCGTCCACGACGCGCCAGTGCCGCTCGATCTCGCTCGACTTCGCGCTTCGCGTCCTATTGCTGATCGTCGTCGTCGGCATGTTGCCCTCGCTTCGGTGTTTCTCGTCCCGCTTGTCCCGCTTGTATCTCGTTCTCGTCGTACGTCACTCGGGTCAGACAGAGTCCCTGCGCCGGCGCGCTCGGTCCGGCCTGAGCGCGGTCTTGTGACCGCACGATCTCGCCGAACCGCTCCACGCTGGTCTTCCCTCGTCCCACCCAGAGCAGGGTCCCCACGATCGCGCGGACCATGCCCCGAAGGAACGCGTCGGC
>JANLWM010000038.1:0-1815 GCA_031364525.1 Chloroflexota bacterium
GATCGTCCCCAGCCGCGCGGGGCAGCCCGTCCCGACCCTGACCGTGTACGGCAACCAGGCGCAGGCCCAGCAGGTCGCGGTCGGCGAGTCCATCCTCCGCCAGCTCATCGACCAGCTGTCCTTCGCCGTGAATCAGACCGCGCCGGTCGTGACGGTCAAAGAAGAGCAGGTCGAGGGTGTGCGTCAGCGCTACGTCGACTTTCTCGTGCCGGGCATCCTCGGCGTGAACGTGATGCAGCTGGCGATCTTCTCGGTGGCCTTCGCCCTCGTCGTGGACAAGCGCCGCGGCGTGCTGCGCCGGATCATGGCCACGCCGCTGCGGCCGGCGACGTTCCTCGTCGCGCAGGTGCTCACGCGGCTCGTGCTGGCGACCCTTCAGGTGCTGATCCTCATCGGCGTCGCGGTCTTCTTCTTCGACGTCCATCCCTTGGGCGGCATCCTGCCGCTCGTCCTGGTCTCGCTCGTCGGCTGCGTCCTGTTCCTGACGATCGGCTTCGCCCTCGCCGGGTGGGCCGAGACGGAGAACCAGGTCCCGGCGATCGCCCAGCTCATCACCCTGCCGCAGTTCTTCTTCTCGGGCGTGTTCTTCTCGAAGAATGCGGCGCCCGAGCTCATCCGCCCGATCACAGAGCGCCTGCCACTGACGATCCTGAACGACGCACTTCGCGAGATCTCGGTGCAAGGCGCGACGTTGTGGGATGTGCGCCTCAACATCCTCGGAATGCTCATCTGGACGGTGTTCGGCTTCTTGCTCGCGGTCCGCTTCTTCCGCTTCGACCGCTTCTAGCCGGCGGCGGCCGCGCGGGCCATCGTGTCGAACACGGCCCGATGGATGTGCGACCGGAAGCGACCCCACGCATCCCAGTTCGGGATGCCCCCGGCGCCACCGGCAGGGATCCGCTCGAGGCGATCGGCGACCAGCGGCAGCTCGGAGATCGGTATCTCGACGTACGACTCGATCTGTTCGTGCTCATCGAGTGGCGTGATGGGCGCGCCCGTCGGATCGTTCAGGAGGAACGCGAACGAGTGGAAGACCGGAGGCCCAGCCGGCCCGTCGCGATAGGTCAGGGCCGCGAGGAACCGCCGCACCTCCAGCCGCAGGCCCGTCTCCTCGAGCGTCTCGCGGATCACTGCCTCGAGGATCGGCTCGTCGGAGTGGATGCCGCCGGTCGGCAGCCGGTACGCGCCACGCGGGTAGAACGTCTTGATCGAAAGGAGCACCTTCCCGGTCGGGCGCCGGATCACCATGCAGACCTCGGCGAAGCGGGACGGGTTGCCGACCGGATCGAAGGCGATGTCGTCGAGCACGACATCCCGCGTGATGGGCGCACCGAACCGCTGCGTGAGCGCCGCGATCTCCGTCCGCATGGTGCCGGTCAACGGTCGAGCGACATGGGAGAACGGTCCAGCGTGCATCTCGCCCTATAGAATGGAGTCACAGGCGCAAAGGGGCCATCCACCCCGAGCCTCCGCAAGAACCCGGGAGGGCGACCCGCCACGCGGGCTGCCCCCGGCGACCCGCCACGCGGGCTGCCCCCGGCAGTAGACGCGGACGGAGCCGCACCGTTAGTGGCGGGTTGAGAGCGACAGGCCCGCTACATAGCGCGGGCGTGTCGAACTTGGGTGGCACCGCGGTCCGACCGACCGTCCCGAGAGGGACGGTCGTTTTGCGTGCTGGAGGGATCGTGGTCACGGAGAAGACGAGATTCACGCCGGTCGGGTCGAGCGTCGATCTGCCGGAGCTCGAGCACGGCGTGCTGGAGCTCTGGGAGCGCGAGCGCAGCTTCGAGGTCCTGCGGGCGAAGAACGCCGGGC
>JANLWM010000056.1:0-22196 GCA_031364525.1 Chloroflexota bacterium
CGCGACCGGCCACCTCGGGGCAGGCCGCATGCCCGGCGGCCAGAGCCGCTGGTCGCAGGGGAAGGATCTCGAGTGGGTCGAGGTGCGTCCCGAGCTCGTCTGCGAGGTGCGTTACGACAAGATGGAGTCGGATCGCTTCCGGCACGGAACTCGATTCCTTCGTTTCCGCCCGGACAAGGAGCCGAGCGAATGCACCTGGGCGCAGGTCCGGCCCGCCCGGCGCGCGGACGATCCGACGATCTCCGGCCTCCTCGCGGGCGATGACTCGTTCCCCCGGCGGTGACAGCCCGGTCGCAGTCGGGCTATCTTTGGGCCGTGGCTGCGGCGCATGACATTCACGTTCTGGTCGTCGACGACCAGGAAGTGATCCGGGACACCCTGCAGCTGGCTCTCGACGATGAAGGCTTCAGCGTCGAATGCGCGGCGAATGGTCGCGAGGCTCTTGATGTCATCGAACGCTGGAAGCCTGACGTGATCCTCCTCGACCTCATGATGCCGATCATGGACGGCTGGGCATTCTGCGAGGAACAGAAGCGCACGGGCGACAACACGCCGATCGTCCTGCTTTCCGCTGCGGGCGGGCTCGACGAGCACCAGCGCGCGCTCGGCGCGGCTGCCGTGATCGCCAAGCCGTTCGACCTCGATCGCGTCATCAGCACCATCGAGCGGCTCTGTTAGGCGGTCCGGCTAGCGGGTCTCGGCGGGCTTCAGCTTCAACCGCTCGAACAGCGGCACCAGGCTCTTCGGTGACGACCACATCCCGGCCATGAGATCCCCGACCCGATCGATCCGGCCAGGCATCGTGGTCAACGTGAAGTCCGCAGCGTCCACATCCGCGACCTCGTCCCAGCGCAACGGCGCTGAGGCCCGCGCGTCCGCGGTCGGTCGGATGGAATAGGCCGAGGCGATCGTGCGATCCCGCGCGTTCTGGCCGAAGTCGACGAACACCCCCGTCCGGTCCGCGACCTTCCACGTGGTCGTCGCGATCTCCGGTAGGCGCCGCTCCACCTCCTGAGCGAAGGCCTTCGCGAATCGGCGGACCTCGGGGAACTCGAGCTCGGGGACGATCGGCGCGATGATGTGGATCCCGGTGGAGCCCGACGTCTTCGGGTAGCTCACCAGGCCGAGCTCGTCCATGACGTCCTTCACAACGAGCGCGATCGTACGAACGTGTGACCAGGGATCGCCCCCGCGCGGATCGAGATCGATGAGGAGGTAGTCCGGCTTCTCCACATCGCTGATCCGTGACGACCAGGTGTGCAGGTCGATGCAGCCGAGGTTCGCGATCCAGGCGAGCGCCGCGGCGTCGTTGACGACCGGGAAGTCGGCGGAGCGGCCGCTGGGGAACTGGATCGTGTAGGTCTCGAGCCAGTCGGGATGGGGGACCGGGACCCGCTTCTGGTAGAAGAACTTCCCGTCGACGCCGTTCGGGTAGCGGAGCATCTGCATGACCCGCTGGCGCACGTGCGGGAGCAGCGCCGCCGACACGGACACGTAGTAGTCGACCAGGTCGCCCTTGGTGAGCCCGCGGTCCGGGAAGAAGACCTTTTCCCGGTTCGTGACCGTCACATCTTTCCCGGCGATCTGCACGTAGACAGGATGACGCATCATGCGTCGGGAGTGCGCGTCGGGAGGTCACCATGATCCGTCGATTCCTCAGCCCGATCCTGGACAAGTGGGACTGGGGTCTCGGGATCGCGGACTTCTATTCGTCCGTTGACCGCTTCATCATCCGGCCAAAGTGGCTCCGGAGCCTCCTCCACGGGACCTGGCTCGGCCACCCGCTGCATCCGCTGCTCACGGACCTTCCGGTGGGGGTCCTCACCGTGGCGCTCATCCTGGACCTACTCGGTATCTACGACGGCGCGAACGTGGCGACGCTTGTCGGCTCAGCCGGCCTCATCCTCGCAGCCGCCGCCGGCTTCGTCGACCTCGACGAGACGGACGGCAAGGCTCGTCAGTACGGTGGCATCCACGCCTCACTGATGCTCGTCGCGATGGCGTTCTACCTGTTCTCGCTCCTCGTGCGCTACGGGTTCACCCCTGGCGAGCCATATCACGCGACCCTCACTGCGGGCATCGGGTATGCGTTCATCGTCCTCGGCGCCTACATCGGCGGTGAGCTCGTGTTCACGCTCGGAAACATGGTCGATCGTCACGCGTGGCGCACCGGTGGAACGAAGTGGACCGCGCTCGACGTCACTGACCTCCCGGAACGCACGCCGACGAAGGCGAAGGCGGGGGCACAGGCGCTCGTGCTCGTGCGCTCCGGAGATCGCATCTCGGCCATCCACGACGTCTGCTCGCATGCTGGATGCTCGTTGTCCGAAGGGAAGATCGTCGGCGACACGATCCAGTGCGGCTGTCACGGCTCGCGCTTCCGGATCGCCGATGGTGCCGTCGTGGTCGGACCGGCCACCGCAGATCAGCCGGCCTATGAGATCCGCCGCGAGGGCGGGAAGCTCGAGGCGCGTCGGATCCACTAGTGGCTCCCGTCGTACCGGATCCGCAGAGGATCAGGGCGTTCCGGAGCGAGGCGGCGTTCGAAGCCTGGCTCCGCACGCATCAGGCGCGCGACACGGAGCTATGGCTTCGGATCTACAAGAAGGGCTCGGGCAAGCCGACCGTCACGACCGCGCAGGCCCTCGACGTCGCGCTGTGTTGGGGCTGGATCGACGGCATCCGCAAGGCTCTTGATGAGGAGTCCTTTCTCCAGCGCTATACCCCGCGACGGGCCAAGAGCATCTGGAGCCAGGTCAACCGCGAGCACGTCCGACGGCTGACGGCGGCGCGACGCATGATGCCGCCCGGGCAGCGCCAGGTCGATGCTGCCAAAGCCGATGGCCGCTGGGCCGCCGCCTATGCGCCGATCCGCGCAGCCACGGCGGACTCGATGCCGGGCGATCTGCGCGCCGCGATCGCCGCCGATCCGCGGGCCCGCCGGACGTTCATGACCCTCGACCGCCAGGACCTCTTCGCGCTCGCCTATCGCACGAACAACATGAGGACGCCGGCCGGGCGGGCCAGGAAGATCGCAGCGCTCGTGGCGCTGCTCGCCCGGGGCGAGGCCATCGTCCCGGAACGCGGACCGGTCAGGGCTGCGAGGCCACCAGCCGTACGACCCGGTCGTCGCCGCTGACCGGCGTGCCACGGCCATCGCGATTGCTCGTCGTGACGTAGAGCGCGCCATCCGGTCCCTGGACGACCGCCCGCAGGCGACCGTACTTCCCCTTGACCAGCAGATCCTGCTGCGTCGCAAGCGCCGGCGTCACCGTGAAGCGGCGAAGCGAGGTGTCCTTCAGTGCCGCGACGAACAGCGACCCGCTCCAGCTGCCCCATTGCGGTCCCGCCGCGAACGCGGCACCCGCTATCGCGAAGGTGACGCTGCCCGAGGACCAGATCGGGTCCTTCATGCCGCGGGCCGGCCCGCCGGTCTGGCGCAGGAGCGGCCAGCCATAGTTCGCGCCGGCCTCGATGAAGTTGATCTCGTCATCGGTATCCGGGCCATGCTCGACCAGATACACGTCGTTGCCGTTGAAGGCGATGCCCTGCGGGTTGCGATGGCCCCACGAATACACGGCGGTCCGGCCCGACGCTCCGGCGATGATCGGATTGTCCCTGGGGACGTTCCCGTCCCGGTCGACCCGGAGCAGCTTGCCGTTGAGGGAATTGGGATCCTGCGAGAGCGCCTCCACTCCGGTCTCGCCCATCGTCACCCACAGGTGATCGGTCCCGTCGAAGCGGATCCGGCAGCCATCGTGGTTGCCGCCCGAGCGCATGCCGTCCCGGATCACGTAGCCGTCGAAGCTCCAGGCGTTGCCGACCAGCTTGTACCGGAGCACCTGGTTCACCGGGCCCGCCGGGGGGACGAGGCGGGTCGCGCATACGTACACGAGTCCGTTCGCGGCGAACGCCGGGTCGACGGCGATGCCCATCAGCCCGGCCTCGCCGATCTCGCGCACGTTGTCGACCGTGAGGGTGGCCAGCTTCGCGGCGGCGGGAGCGCCGGACTCGAAGAGCTGCACGGTGCCGCGTCGCTCGGTCACGAGCATGCGGCCGTCCGGCACGAACGCGACATCCCACGGTGTGACCAATCCACTTTGGACGACCTGATCGGTGAGGCGGGGGACGAAGGCGGCCCGGCTCGGACTCGGCGGCACCGCGGTCGCGCCGGCGGGCACCGCCGTTCCGGTGGTCGGCGTCGCGGCGACGGGGGTCGCCGCGCTGGTCGCTGCCGGGGACGCGCACGCCGACACCCAAAGGACGGCCACGGCGAGGGCGAGACGGTGCACCCGACCAGTATCCGCGCTCGCTAGGCTGCGGACGTGGGATTGGTCTTCGGGTGCATCGCGCCGCACGGCGGCATCGCGATCGCCGAAGCCTGCGAGCCCGCCGAGCGCGAGCTCGCTGCCGCGACCCGGCGCGGCATGGAAGAGCTCGGCCGCCGGTTCGACCACGCGGCGCCCGACGTCGCGATCGTGCTCACCCCGCATAACGTGCACGTCGAGGGCGCGATGGCCGTGATCACGTCAGGCACCGTTGCCGGAGCGCTGGACGGCCATCCCGACGTCGCGCTCCGCATCCCGGTCGAACGAAGCTTGGCACTGGGACTCAAAGCCGCGATCGCTGCCGAAGGCATCCCGGTGACCGGGATCAGCTACGGCGCGAACGACGCCGCAGCTTCGACGTTCCCGATGGACTGGGCGATCCTCGTTCCGCTCTGGTTCATGGGCGGCAGGCGCACGCCACCTGTGCCGATCGTGGTGGTGGTGCCGGCGCGCGACCTTCCGTACGAACGGCACGTGGCAGCGGGCCGGGCCATCGCTCGCGCAGCCGAGGCGTCGGGCCGGCGGGTGGCGCTCATCGCCAGTTGCGATCACGGCCACGGTCATGACGCGAACGGTCCGTACGGGTTCACCGCGCGCTCACAGGAATTCGACGAGCAGGTGGTCGCGCTGGTCAAGAAGGACGATCTCGCGGGGCTGCTGCGAATGGATCCGGCGCTGCCGGTCGAAGGCAAGGCCGATAGCTACTGGCAGATGCTCATGCTGCACGGCGCTCTCGACCGGACCTGGCGCGGGGAATTCTTGAGCTACGAGGCGCCGACGTACTACGGCATGCTCTGCGCGTCGTACCTGCCCACTTAGGCGAGCGCCAGACCGGCCGCCACCGCGGTGTGCGCCGCCGCGTCACGCAGGCCAGCGTTCACGAATCGCCTGCGGAGCAGTGACCGCGCTGCCGGGATCGCGCTCGACCCGCCAGTGCAGACGATCTCGATGATCCCGTCGGCCGAGACGCTGCTTCGCTCGAGCACCTGCGTGAGAGCGCCGTCCACCCGCGCCAGGAGTGGCGCGATCGCGACCTCGAACGCTCGGCGAGAGGCCTGCTGATCGATATCGACCGCAGCGCGATGGAACGAGAAGAGCGAGAGCTGCACGGCGGATAGGTCGATCTTGGTCGCGTCGACGGCGGCGAAGATCTCGTAGCCGAGCTGCAGCTCGATCGCGGAGCGCAACGCCGCGAGCTCGCGCTTCGGCGCGCCAAGCGCCTGGAGCTCGTCGAGCGCGTCGAGGATCGGCTTCTCATTGAGTGCGGAGAGCGCGCGCCAGTCGCCGATCGCACTCGTGATGAACCTCGGGAGAATGAGACCCTTTGGTCCCCACTGTTTCTCGGCGCCAAGGTGTGGAGCGACGAGCCGGTCGATGAGCAGCTGCGTGAACTTGTCGCCGGCGACATCGACCCCCGCGGTGCCAAGGACCTGGATCTCGCCTTTGTCACGACGCGTTACACAAAGGTCGAGCGTCCCGCCGCCGAAGTCGAAAATGAGGGCGAGACCGGCAGGAACGTTGGCGGCCAGCGCCGCGGCGACGGGTTCTTCCACGAATCGGACGTCGCGGAGACCCGCCAGGCGCGCTGCTTGCTCAAGACGGGTCCGTGCCCGCTCTTCGACCTCGGCGCCTCCCACGAATTCGACCGGTCGACCGACCGTCGCACTGGTCGGCCTCGTCCCCGTCAGCTCCTCAGCGCGCCGAAAAATGCCGTCAAGGATCATCGCGATGAGATCCTCAAGTCCGCGCTCGTCCCCGAACACGTTCGTCCGAGACAGGAGCGGATCGCCAAGGAACGTCTTCAACGACTGGAAGAACCTGCCTGGCGACGAGACGTCCGCGAGGATCGTGGCCTCGACCGTCTTCTGCCGCGGGTTGCTCGACGCCATCGTGATGCCGAGCGGCTTGAATTCACGCCGCACCGGACCACGGCCCCGGTTCTCCGACAGGAACGACTGGATCGCCGGGTGACCGATCGCGCTCGTGCCATCGCGGCGCACATAGAGGACGCTGGGCATCGTGTCCCCGCCGACCGGGTCGATGGGCAAGAGACGCACGCTCGTCCCGTCGGCCTGCGCGAGGGCGCTGTTGGACGTCCCGAAGTCCAGTCCGAAGCGCGGACCGTTCATTCCTCGTGGGCCGCTGTGCGGACCGACCGATGACGCCGATCGTCATCGCCGAGGACGACTTCGATATCGCCGCGGTCATGGTCGATGCGCTCGCTGCCGATGGCACGATGGACCCGACGCTCGTGACCAACGGCGCGCTGGTCATCGATGCGGTCATGCGCACGGGCGCGCGCCTGCTCGTTCTCGACGTGCAGATGCCCGGAGCCAGCGGCATCGACGTGTTCGACGTCGTCCGCGGTCATCCGGCGTTCCGCCACCTCCCGGTCCTCTTCGTCACCGCGAATCCCGAGCTCGCCCTGGAGACGCTGCGGGGGGCGGCACCTCGCGACGTGCTCGCGAAGCCGTTCGATCTGGACGAGCTCATCGCGCGGGCCCATGGCCTGCTCGTGGAGGCGCGCGCCGCCTAGCGATGCTGGTCCGGTCAGAACGGTGGCCACGGCACGACCATCCGGTTCGGATCCGGCTGCGGGAACACCTTGGTCCGAAGGAGCCGGTCCAGGCGCAGCTCGAAAGCCCGCAGCTCCGCTGGCGCGAGCAGCGCCCGGAGGGGTTCGCAGAGCGGTCCGTCGAGCTTCCCTCGAAGCGCGCGCAGCACCGCGAGCTCGTCCGGGGCGATGGGCAGGCCGCGCCAGTCCCAGAGGATCGTCCGGAGCTTCGGCTCGGCCGCGAAGCAGATCCCGTGATCGACCCCGTACAGCGTTCCGTCTGCCGCCGGCAGCAGATGCCCGCCCTTCCGATCGGCGTTGTTGACCGCCGCATCGAACAGGGCGATGCGGCGGAGACGCGGATCCGGTGCATTGACGATCCGCCACACGTCCGCGTCCGTAGCGACGTCGATCCAGAGCTGCGCCATGCCGGCGCCGAACGGACCGTCGTCGCGCGTCGCCGTCGGCGGAACGATGTCCCAACCGGTCGCCTCGGAGACCAGATACGCGGCTCGTTCGCGCTTCCACAGGGTGCCGTCCGGGAAGTCGTCAAGCGGCCGCTCCCCCCGGACGGGCTTGTACACGCAGGTCACGGACGAGCGGCCGAGCGTCACCGTGCCGAGGAACGTGGCGTTCGACGCGGCCACCAGGCGGCCCTCCAGGACCATCTCCCCGCTGGCCAGCAGCTGCAGCGCGGCGTCGCGCTCGGCGGGCATCACCGCTCCAGTGTGCGACCGATACTCATCCGATGGCGAGACGGGTCGCGGTCATCGGTGCCGGCGCCGCGGGCCTCGCCAGCGCCCGCTGGATGCTTGATGCCGGCTTCGAAACGGTCGTCTTCGAGCGCACGTCGGCGGTGGGGGGCCTGTGGCGCGGCGACACCGGCATCGCGTACCCCTCGCTCCAGACCAATACGTCGAAGCAGAAGACCGCGTTCTCGGATCTGGCATTCGATCCGCACATCCCCGACTTCCCGATCCGCGATGACGTGCTCGAGTACCTCGAGCGGTACGCCGATGTCACCGGCGTTCGCTCGGTGATCCGGTTCGGCTGCGCGGTCCGAACGGTCCGGCCGCTCGGTCCCGATGGCGGCGGGTGGACCGTGGACGGCGAGCAGTTCGATCACGTCGTGGTCGCGATCGGTCTCTTCGCGCGGGAGCTCGAGCCGGTGCTGCCGGGACGCGAGCTGTTCCGCGGCTCGATCCTCCATTCACGCGCGTACCGTGACCCGGTGCTGTTCGCGGGACGCGATGTTGTCGTCGTCGGCGCGGGATCGAGCGGTGCGGACATCGCGGTGGAGCTCGCCGGCGTCGCTCGCTCGGTCTTTGTCGCGGTCCGTGAGCAGCCGCTGTTCTCGCCGCGGCACTATCGCGGGCGGCCGTACGACCATCGCGCGACCCGGCTGGCGCAGCGGCTGCCGCGCTGGGTGCGCCGCTGGCGCGCCCGCAGGGTGCTCGCGGCCGAGTACCGGCGGCGCGGCCACCGGCTGGAGCGCATCAGCCTCAAGGGGACACCCGGCATGGACCTTCTGGACGAGCTCGCACGCGGCCGCGTCGTCATGCGGCCGGCGATCGCGGCGCTGGATGGAACGGGCGCCATTTTCGCCGACGGTACCCGCGTCGATGCCGATACGGTCGTCTTCGCGACCGGCTACCGCGCCGAGTTCCCGTTCCTGCCCGAGGGCCTGCCACCGCGCATCGATGGCGCGCTCGCGCTCTACCGGCTGGTGTTCCCGCCGGGGATCGAGGGCCTCGCCTTCGCCGGTCTGACCCGTGTGTCCGGGCCGGTCTTCCCGGTATCGGAGATCCAGGCCCGGTGGATCGCCGCGGTGTTCAGCCGGCGCGTCGCACTTCCACCCCCGGATGCGATGCGCGCGGAGATCACGACTCGCCTCGCCCGGGCACGCATGGCGAACGACGATCAGATGCGCGTCGAGCTTCTGCCGTACCTCGACGACATCGCGGGCCGGATCGGGGCGCGGCCCTCGCTCTGGCGGCATCCGCGGCTGCTCATCTCGCCGGTGAGCGCGCGGGACTACCGGACGTCGCCGTCCGGTCTATCTAGACTGCGCGGACCGTGAACGCCGAGCAGCTCGCCGCCGATCTGCGCCCCAAGATCCGCGCGTCGATGGCCGAGGTGCGGTCCGGTCTGGAGCGGCTCGCGCGGATCCCCTCGATGAGCGCCGCCGGCTACGACGCCGCGCCGGTCCAGCGCAGCGCCGAGCTCACCGCAGAGCTCTTCAAGGCCGCCGGTGTGGAGGCGCGTGTCGTCGGCACGCAGGGCGCGCACCCCGCCGTCGTCGGTCGCGTCGCGGGTCCTCCCGGCACACCGACCGTTCTCCTGTACGCGCATCACGACGTGCAGCCGCCCGGACCACGCGACCGCTGGACGACGGACCCATTCGAGCCCACGGAGCGAGACGGGCGGCTCTATGGCCGCGGCACTGCGGACGACAAGGCCGGGATCGCCACGCACCTCGCGGCGCTGCGCGCCTATGGCGGCACGCCGCCGTGTGGTGTCGCGATCTTCGTCGAAGGTGAAGAGGAGTCCGGCTCCGCCCACCTGATGGACTATCTCGTCGCCGAGCGGGCGACGCTCGAATGCGACGCGGTGATCATCGCGGACTCGTCGAACTGGCGGATCGGCCGGCCGGCGATCACCACGACCCTCCGGGGCAATGCGCTCGTGACGGTCGAGGTCCGCGTCGCGGATCACGCGGTACACAGCGGCGCGTACGGCGGAGCGGTCCCCGATGCGCTCATGGCGCTCACGCGCGTGCTCGCATCGCTCCACGACGATCAGGGGCGCGTGGCCGTGAAGGGCCTGAAGCACAGCGATACGGATGGGCTCGATCTCAGCGAGCAGGAATTGCGTGGCTACGTCGGATCGCGCCCGTCGGTGAAGCTCATCGGCGATGGCTCGATCACGTCGCGAATGTGGACCAAGCCGTCGATCTCGATCATCGGCCTCGACGCGACATCCGTGCAGGAGGCGTCGAACACCCTCTGGCCTGTCGCGACGGCACGGCTTTCCATGCGCGTGCCGCCGGGCCAGGACGCGAAGGCCGCGCAGGACGCGCTCGTATCGCACCTTGAGACGAACGTCCCGTGGGGCGCTGAGCTCGCGATCACGCGCGGTCCCACCGGGGAGGCCTTCACCGGCGCGACCACCGGTCCGGCGTACGCCGCCTTGAAGGCAGCGCTCGGCGCGGCATGGGGCACAGAGGCCATCGACATCGGTCAGGGTGGCAGCATCCCGTTCCTGTTCGACTTCGCGCGCACGTTCCCGGGCGCCGCGCTGCTGGTGACCGGGGTCGAGGATCCCGCGTCGAACGCGCATTCCGAGAACGAGAGCCTGCACCTCGGGGAATTCGAGAACGTCTGCGTGGCCGAGGCGACGTTCCTCGGTCTGTTCGGAGCGACGCGGCGGAGCTGATGCTCCGCGGGATCCTCGCGCTCCGCTGCCCCCGCTGCCGACGTGGTCCGCTGTTCACCGGCCTCATCACGATGCCCGAGCGATGCGCGTCCTGCGGGATGTATTACGAGCGCGAGCACGGCTATTTCGTGGGCGCGATGGCGATCAGCTACGGGTTGGCCGTCACGCTCGTCGCCGTCGTGTTCGGTGTCGTGTTGTGGCTCACCAAGTGGCCGGTCGAGTGGGTCCTGCTCGTCTCCGGCGCCGCCTTCCTACCGCTCGCGCCGGTCTGCTTTCGCTACTCCCGGGCGCTGTGGATCCACCTGGACCGGAGGATCGATCCGCTCGACCCGAAGGACCGTTGATGGGGCGCTGGCTGCGTCTGGTGACACCCGACCTCGCTCCACTCCGCGACTCGCGCTCGTTCCGGCTTCTCTGGGTCGGTCAGCTCATATCGCTGACCGGGAGCCAGCTTCGGCTCGTTGCGCTGCCGTACCAGGTCTTCCTCATCACCGGGTCGTCATTCGACGTCGGTGTGATCGGTCTGTTCCAGGCCGTGCCGCTTCTGACCCTCGGGCTGTTCGGTGGCGCGATCGCGGATGCGTTCGACCGCCGCCGGCTGCTCCTTGTCACCCAGACCGGCCTCGCGGCCGTGACCCTGATCCTTGCCGTCGTCACGCAGGCCGGTGTCGTGTCGGTGCCCCTCCTGTACCTCCTCACCGCCCTCGGCGCGTGCTTCTCGGCGCTCGACAGTCCGACCCGGGCGTCGCTCGGGCCGACCCTCGTCGAGCGGCGGCACATCCGCGCCGCCATCGCGCTCAACCAGACCATCTGGCAGCTGGCAACCGTCCTCGGCTCGGTGCTCGCCGGCATCGTGATCGGGCGCGTGGGCATCGCGGGCGCCTATTGGATCGACCTCCTCTCATTCGGCGCGGCGTTCGTCGCCGTGTGGCTCATGCGCACTCCACCGCGCGCACCGACCGCCCGCGTCCCGGTCGTGCGTGCGGTCGCTGAAGGCGTCCGCTATCTCGGTGCGAGCCGGATCCTCCTCGCGACGATGAGCCTCGACTTCCTCGCGATGTTCTTCGGGTCTCCGCGCGCGCTCTTCCCGTACTACGCCGAGCGCGTGTTCCACGTGGGCCCGGAAGGGCTCGGGTTGCTCTACGCATCGATGGGGGTCGGTGCCCTCGTCGCGGCCTTCGCCTCCGGCTGGACCGAGCGGGTGAAACGCCACGGCCGGATCATCCTGATCGCCGTGACCGTGTGGGGCGCCTCGATCACGGTCTTTGGGGTGCTCGACGAGCGGATGTTCGCCCTCGCCTGCGCGCTCCTCGCGATCGCGGCGGCCGCCGACATCGTGGCGACGATCCTCCGTGGAACGATCCTGCAGCTGGTCGTACCGGACGCGCTTCGCGGCCGGCTGAACTCGATCAACCTCATGTTCGTTGCCGGAGGCCCGTACCTGGGCCAGTTCGAGTCGGGTGCGGTCGCAGGGCTTTGGTCACCTGTCGCATCGGTCGTGTCCGGAGGGATCGCCTGTGTCGCAGCCGTGTTCGTCATCGCCGCCCGGTTCCCGGAGCTGGTGCGGTACCGCGCACCGGAGAAGTGACCTGCCAGGCATCAGCCGCCGACGTCGCGTACCGTCCATCCCATGAAGCTCGACGACGACGTTCGCGCGTTCATCGATGTCCCGCGCGGCGCCGATCTCGCGACCATCAACGCGGATGGGTCACCGCAGCTCTCGGTGATCTGGTACGTACGGCGAGGCGACGAGGTCGTCGTGAACACGACGACGCAGCGGGTCAAGGCCCGGAACATGGACCGCGACGCGCGGGTCTCGCTGCTCGTCGGCGATCCGCAGCGCTACGTGCGCCTTGACGGCGATGCGCGGATCGTGGCCACCGGGGCGGAGGCGCTTGCGGATATCGGCGCGCTTGCGGTGCGGTATGACGGCGAGGAGGCCGCGGCGCGGCTGACGCGTGAGGTGTGGTCGAAGCAGGACCGCGTGACGTACGCGATCGCGGTGCGACGCGTGTACCGCTACGGGCTCGAGGAGAGCTAAGCGGACCGGAGTTTCGGAGCGGGTGGCGAGAATCGAACTCGCGATCGAATCTTGGGAAGATCCTTTGATGCCACTTCAACACACCCGCATGCGGCGCTGATCGAAAGTCTATCGCGCCTGAGCCTTCCTCCAATTGAACTGCCGCGCAGTGCGCCGCCGATGGCAATTCGCGCAGCGGACGTCGCACTTGTCGATCTCCGCGCGCACGCGCGGCCAGCGTCGAGAAGCCATCATCGTCCCCACGTTCATCAGCTTCTCAGCAGGATCGCGATGGTCGAATTCAAGGACGACGGGATTCGTCAGTCCGCAGTCAACGCAGGGATGCGTGGCGAGGTAGCGCATGACCTCGCGTCGGCTCGTTTCATGTCTCTCCTTGACCTGTGAGATAGCGCGCCGGATGTAGTCCGGCTTGTTCGCAAGGTAATGCGCCCGCCGGTATGCCGCCTGGCAGGAACGGCAATACGAGTTCAGGGTGCCGAGGCGCTGATCGTCGAACGAGAAGCTTGCGGCAGGCTTCTCGAGCTGACATGCCGAGCACCGCAGGACGCCGTCAGCACGCGTACGCAGGGCCGTCCTCCCCGAGCCGATACGATCCGACCTGCTGCGCGGTGCGCATGCGATGGCAATTCGCACAGCGGATCACGCACTTCGCGATCTCGCGCTCGATCGCCGGAGTAGCCTGCCGCGAGAGCATGCTGCCGATCGACCAGAGCTTCGTCGCCCGATCGACATGGTCGAAGTCCAGTACCACCGGGTCCGCTTCACCGCAGTCGACACACGGGTGCGTCGAGAGGTATTCGTAGGCCACCTCGCGATTCGATCGCCGTTGTTCTACCCGGGCTACGGCGTTCTTGGCCAGGTAGTAGGGCTTGTTCCGCCGGTAATGCTCCTTGCCGTACTCGCTCCGGCAGGGCACGCAATACGCGCGCCGCGTTCCCCGGGCCTTGTCCTTGATCGGGAACGCCTCGATCGGCTTCTCGCTGTGGCAGCGCGCGCAGACACGCACCGATAGGGTCATCTGGGTCCACCTTCGAGATCGGCTGCGGTCCAGCCTCCGCGCCGTGATCCCTTAGCACATGTGTTCTAACCGAAACATCTCGAAAAGTCAAGCGAATTCGCGCGAAATCACTGCTTCGCAGACCTCCCCGGACCCGAAAGTACCTCTGCCAATGACCCCCGTCCGCACCCTAACGTGGTGGCATGTCCAAGCTGATCGTCGCGTTGATCGTCGGATCGTTCGGTGCGCTGGCGTGCGGGCCGATCCCTGGCACGGTCGCCGTCGCGCCATCGACGCCGACAGCCCGAGCCTCAGCGAGCGCGAGCGCCGTGCCGGCGGCCGTGCTCGTCACGGCCACGCTGCCCCCCGTTCAGGTAGCGCCGGCGACAGCCGCCCCGACGGCCCCGCTGCCCCCACCACCCACCGCAAAGCCCGCCCCGGCGATCAAGGCCGTACCCGCCCGGGCCGCCCGAGGCTCGACCTTCGTCCTCCAGTTCTCGGGGTTCCCGACCTCCTCCGGTGGCGTGGATGTGGTCCAGACCGTGACGCTCCCGAACGGCGTTCGCCTCGCGCCCACGACGTTCCTCGCGAAGCCGGATGGCACCGGATTCACCACGTATCTGGCCTCCCTGGGCGATCCGGCCGGACAGCACGTCGTGCAGCTGGCGGGCGCCGGGGCCTCGGCCCAGGTCGTCCTCCTGGTCGACTGAGCCTCGGGGCCGCGCCCTGAGCCGGCGTGGCACGGTTGGTGCCTTGCCTCTCGCCCATGCAAGCCGTGCCGCCCCCCGCGTCCGACGGCGCCGACAAGCCCGACATCGTCGAGAGCCTCCAGCGAAGCGACCTGAAGCGGTGGTCGCCCCGACACGGGGGGATGCCGGCGCTCCTCGACTGGTGGCCGAGCTACGTCGCACTCGCGGCGCTCGCGATCGTCGCCGTGCTGGCGGCGTCACGGATCCTCCTCGAGGCGCTCGTTCCCTTCGCCCACGTCATCCTCGTCTTCGCGCTCGCGGCCGCGCTCACCTTCGCGATCGCGCCCCTCGTTGGCCGACTCGAGAACGTCATGCCGCGCACCCTCGCGGTCGCGTTGGTCTTCGTCGCGCTCATCGCAGCGCTCGCGCTGGGCTCCTACCTGATCGCGCGACCGCTCACCACGGAGGGTCAGGCGCTCGCCGATCACATCAAGGAATATTCGGAGGCGGTCGAGGGCAAGCGTCCGCTCGTGATCGGCGACCGGCCGCTCCCAGCGGGCGTGCAGGAGCAGATCCGCGCGATCGTCGTGGCCCAGGGTCCTGATCTCGCCGCGCGCTCAGCCGGTCTCGTCCTCGCCTTCCTGGCCGTCGTCGTCGATGTCGCGATCGTCCTCGTGGTGACCTTCTACCTGCTGCTCGACGCGCGCCGATTCAAGGCGATCCTGCTGCGGACGCTCGAGCCACCGAATCGCGCGGGCGCCCGGCGGGTCATCAGCGAGATCGCTCGCGTCTTTGGGGCGTACCTGCGCAGTCAGCTGATCGTGGCGCTGTCGCTGGGCCTGCTGGTGACCGTTGCGCTGTCGATCCTCGGTCTGCCGTACGCCGTCCTGCTCGGCGCGTTCGCCGGTGTCGTCGAGCTCATCCCGATGGTCGGCCCATTCATCGGTGCCGGACCGGCGTTGCTCGTCGCGTCAACGCAGCCGTTCCCAACGGTCCTCTGGACAGCGATCGCGTTCCTGGTCATCCAGCAGATCGAGAGCAACGTCCTCGTTCCCCGACTGACGGGGAATGCCGTGGGCCTGCATCCGCTGGCCGCGATGCTCGCGCTGCTCGCCGGCTTCGAGGCAGGCGGCGTGATCGGCGCGCTATTCGCCGTCCCGATCGTCGGCCTCATCTGGGTGCTCGTGTCCACCGCGGTCCTCGCGTGGCGCGGTCGCCGGATCGAGCTGCAGCGCCGTCGTAGCCGGACGAGACCATGGCGACCCCGCCGCAAGCGCGTGGGGGCAGCGTCGCGCTAGCGGGCCCCCACGTGTCGGCCGGCCATCGCCGGAAGCGGCTCGTCGTCCTCGTCGGGTCGTTCGGTCGCGCTGATGACGACGCTTGCCGCGATCGCCAGGATGGCGCCAACGGCGGCGGACACGAAGAGGATCCCGTCGGCGGGCCGGCCGGGTGACTGGGCGAGCGGCGCCCAGGTGACGAACAGCATGTACAAGAGCGCGGCGCCGGTCGACGTGCCGATCGCCGTCGCGAAGACGTAGAGCGCGAACCAGCGCTTCGGCCGCCGCAGCAGCGCGTCGAAGCCCGTGCGAAGCAGGCGGCTCACGGTCCAGACCACGAGCGCGGCCATCGACCATGCGATGAGCGTGCCGATCCACGTGACATCCGCACCCCCAAGGCGCGAGACGATGCCGGCCATCTGCCCCACGAGCGTCGTCGGGTCGAGCAGGTGGAGCAGCGGACCGAGCCGATCGTTCGTTCCGCCCTGCAACGCGCTGGTGATCGCACCCTTCACCTCGGCGGCGCGTGCCGGACTAAATAGGGATTCCTGCTCGAGGCTGAAGCCGGTCTGCACGAACGCGCCGAGCGCCTGACGACCGGACGCGATCGCGAAGATCATCGTCATCGCCGCGCCCCAGAGGACCGTGACGACGCCGCCCAGTCCGTGGATCGCCGACGCGGCGAGCAGCAGCGCAGGCGCAAGACCGAACGGCGCGGTGACGGGCATGGCGATCGCGAGCGCGGTGCGCTCGCTCGAGACGTCGCGTAGCCACAGCCAAAGACCGAGCACGGCCCACAGGACCGCGAGTCCGGGAACGAACAGGAAGATGAGCGCGGTCTCGAGGACCCAGCCGATGGTCACGGCGAGGCCGAGCTGCCCGGCGAGGCCGATGACGAGAACGAGCCCGGCGCCGAGAGCGGCTGGCACCGGTCCGAAGCCCGCAAGCATCGTGAGGCCAAAGAGCGGGAGCGCTGCGAGGACGCCGTAGAACCCGCGCCGGATCGGCTGCCCGTACGCCGTCAGCAGCGCCACGACCGGGCTTTGCTCGACACCGGGCACGAAGCCGCGGAGCGGCTCGGTCATGACGTTCGGCGCGTAGTCGTCGAGGCCACGGTGGGCCGGTGCGGCGTGCGCCGCGAGGGTCGCATTGAGCGCGTTCCCTACGTCCGTCGCCTTTTGGTAGCGCAGGGACGGCTCCTTCGCGAGCGCCTTCAGGACGATGGTGTCGACCTCCTTCGGGAGCGATGGGCGGAGGTGGCTTGGCGGGACCGGCGGCCGCACCACGTGGTCGCGCAGCAGCACAGCGGCGTTCGCGCTCGTGAACGGTGGCTTTCCGACGAGCATCTCGTACAGCACGAGGCCCAGCCCGTACACGTCGGATGAGACGGACGCCGGCCGGCCCTCGACCCGCTCGGGCGCGACGTACAGCGCCGTCGCGAAGAGCTGCGGGGACTCCGACTCCTCCATCGGCGTGCGCGCGATCCCAAAGTCGCAGATCTTCGGCACATCGTTCTGATCGAGAAGGATGTTCGACGGCTTCATGTCGGCGTGAATGATCCCGCGCGAATGCGCGAACGCGAGTCCGCTCGCGATCCCGTCGGTCAGGCGCACGGCGTCGGCCAGGGGCAGCGCGCCGGCGCGTTCGATCCGCTGCTTCAACGACAGGCCGGGGACATATTCCATGACGATGAACGGCAGCCCATCCACCTCGCCGACGTCGAAGACGGCGACGATATTCGGGTGGGAGAGCTGCGCGAGCGCGCGCGCTTCCTTCACGAAGAGCTTTCGCAGCGTGTTGTCGGCTGACGCCTGGGGATCGAGCACCTTGACCGCGACCTCGCGCCCGAGCGCGGTGTCCTGCGCGAGATAGACCTGCGACGACCCGCCCGTGCCGATCGGCTCGAGGATCCGATACCGCTGATCGAGGATGCGATCCACTCCGAGCTCCGTCGCGCGGCGCGTTCGTTCGACGCCGGGCAGGCCCACGATAGCCCCGGTCCCGCGATCGAATGCGTTGATGAGCGGATTCGCCATCGTGAACTCCCCGTCGCCCGCGCCGTCGCTCTGCGTACGAGAACGTCACGTGAGCATGCGCGTTATTGCGTGATGGGAGACCGGGTCCCAGGACGTTCGGATTTCCGACCGAGACCCGTTCGATACGGGTCGGCGGGAGCGCGGGCGTCGCGGTTCAGTGCGCCTTAGGGCTTGGGTGGTGCGGTCGGCTTCGCCGGCGCCAGTGGCCGCGGCGCAGGCTTCGTGAACGAGCGCTGCGTGAACGACGTGATCTCCGCGGCGATCTTCGACCGCAGCGTCGTGGCCTGCTCCGGCGTGAGCTTCTTTGCCGCGACCGCCTGATCGATCCGGTCTGTCGCGGTCTTCGTGAGCAGCGTCACGAGGTCGGCGCTGCTCTTTCCCGGGATCCCGTCCGCGACAGTGGCGACGCTCCGGCCCATGCGCAGCTGCGAGAGGAGATCCGCCGGCGTCAGCCCGAGGTAGGTGCTCGTGGTGCGGGTGAGATCACCGAGGAACGCCTTGATGTGCGGGGCGCTCGGTCGCGCCGGTGCGGGCTGTGCCGGTGGTGCGGCGTCCTTCAGCGCCTGGAGGATCGAATCCTCCTGGGCCTGGGTGATGGTCCCCTTCTTCACGAGGGCATCGAGGGTCGCCTTCATCCGGTCCTTCGGACCATCGCGACCGACGAGGGCCGCAGCCGGATCGTTCAGTGCGCTCTGGCCCGATCGATCGCCGCCGGCAGGGGGCTGGAAGGCGGCGACGGCGGCACCGCCGATGAGCGTCATCGTGATCGTGCCTGCCACGGCGGCAAGCGCCCACCCATTAGCGGTCATCGCACCCTCCAGGTTCGCGTTGTCCACCTCTTCTGTACCACGCGGCGGGCCTGCTGTGGTGAGGGCGGGGGCTCGGTGCAGCGTTCTTACGAACTGCTGACAATCTCCACGTGCGGGTTGCGTTCGCGGCCGCGGAAGCGGCGCCGTTCGTCAAGGTCGGCGGCCTCGCGGATGTCGCGGGATCGCTGCCCCAGGCCATCGCGCGGCTCGGGTGGGACGTCACGCTCTACCTTCCGCTCCACGGCACGGTCGACCGGGCCAGATGGGGGATCACCGGCACCGCTCCCGAGCGGTCCGTTCCATACGGTGCGTCCCACGTTCGGGTCGCCTACCCGTCGGTGGAACGGGACGGCGTGCGCGTCGTCTTCGTCGCGAACAGGCGGATCGGCCGCGATCGGGTGTACGGGGCGCCCGACGACGCGAAGCGCTACGCGTTCTTCTGCCGGTCGGTCGCTGAGGCCATCGCGCAAGACGTCCCGGACGTGGTCCATGCGCACGACTGGCACGCGGCGCTCCTGGTGCCGATGATCGCGCGCCGCGCAGCGACCGTCTTCACGATCCACAACCTCGCGTACCAGGGGCAGACGTCCGCCGCGGTGCTCGCGCCACTCGGTCTCGCAGGCGCGAAGCTGCCGGTGGAGAGGCGCGGCGAGCGCAACCCGATGGCCCGGGGCATCGCGCGCGCCGACATCGTGAGCACGGTGAGCCCGCGGTACGCGACCGAGATCCTCACGCCCGAGTTCGGCGAGGGCCTCGACGGCCTGCTGCGTCAGCGCGTGGCAGACATCCGCGGCATCGTCAATGGCATCGACACCGCGCTCTTCGATCCCGCACGCGATCCGCACATCGCGGAGCGCTACACGGCGGACGATCAGCGCGGCAAGGCCGCGTGCAAGGCGGCGTTGCAGCGTCAAGGCGGCCTTCGGATCGATCCCGAGACCCCGCTCCTCGGCGTGATCGGACGGCTGGTCGAGCAGAAGGGCATCGACCTCCTGACCGCCGTGGCCCCCGATCTCCTTGAAGGCGGCGCGCAGCTGGTCGTCCTGGGTACCGGCGATCCGGCCTACGAGGAGCGGTGGGCCACGCTGCGCGAGCGGTATCCCTCACGGCTGTTCCTGACCCTCGGCTTCGATGCGGTACTCGCGCAGCGGATCTACGCCGGGTGCGATCTGTTCCTGATGCCCTCGCGCTTCGAGCCGTGCGGACTCGGGCAGCTGATCTCCCTGCGCTACGGGACGATCCCGGTGGTGCGCGCGGTCGGGGGCCTGGCTGACACGGTGCGCGATCTCGACCTTCATCCGCGCGACGGGAACGGCTTCTCATTCACCCAATACGACCGGGCGGCGTTCTCCGGGGCGCTCGCACGGGCCCTTCGCGCGCTTCGGAGGGGCGGCGATACCTGGTGGGCACTACGGACCCGAGCGATGCGCGAGGACCACTCGTGGGGCGGGTCTGCGAAGGCGTACGTCGAGATCTACGGGCTGGCCCAAGAGCGTTACGTTCGGGCGGCGGACGCTGAACGGACACTGCTGAGCTATTGACGGTCACTTCCGTACCGCTGTACGGTCGCGGCTGATGGCCGACGCCACCTTCGTCTCGCGTCGTGACAACGCATTCCGCGAGTTCCCACCAGCATCGGCGCAGCTCGCGGTGATCATCCCCTTCTATGGCGACCTCACCGTCTGGGTCCGCAAGGAAGAGACCGGCTGGCAGTTCCCGACCAGCACCCGCCGGTCGGGCGAAACGATCCTTGAGGTCGCGAAGCGTGAGCTCTGGGATTCGGCCCGCATCGTCGCTTCGCGTCTCGATCTGCTCGGAGCGATCCGCTCCACCGATCCGAAGCCGTCCACGTCGTACGTCTACATGTGCGAGGTCCGGCACGTTCCGTGGGCCTACGAGGTCCCCGAAGGCGTCGCCGAGGTCGGTGTCTTCACCCGCACCCCGAAGCCCCTGACGTCGGACTTCAGCCAGGTCGTGCTCGACGCGGCGCTGCGCGCGCGCCGGACCGGTCTCCGGTAGAGGTCGCGCAGCCAGGACCGGCCGCCCCATCGCGCTGGCGTCTCTGGCCGGTCCTCCTGACGGCGCTCGCGGCGTTCATCGTCGCGAATGTCTCGGTGCTCGCCGCCGCGATCGCGTTCGGGATCCCGCTCGGACACCTGGACCAGCTGTCCCCGGTGCAGATCGCGATCGTCACCGTCGCGCAGGACGGTAGCCTCGCGGTCATCCTGCTGCTCCTCCTCCGCGCCTGGCCGAAGGTGCGGGCCGCAGACCTTGGGCTGCAGACGCCGATCGCGCTCGGCGTCGGGCTGGCGTCGGGAGCAGCCCTGTGGCTGGCGTCGATCGTGATCGCGAACGCGCAGGCCGCGGTCGTCGGCGCCCATCCGCAATCGCTCATCGTCGCGGCCGCGTCGCATCGCTCTCCAGAGGCGCTCGCGCTCGATCTCGTCGTCGCCGCCGGCCTGGTGTCGGTCGTCGAAGAGCTCTTCTTCCGCGCGGTCCTGTTCGCGGTAATCCGTCAGCGGATGCCGTTCCTCTACGCGGCGGCGCTGTCGAGCATGGTCTTCGCGGCGGCGCACGAGATCTCCGCCTGGATCCCGGTCTTCGTCCTGGGCATCGGGCTGTGCTGGCTCTACGAGAAACGGCGGAGCCTGTGGACCAACGCCGCGGCCCATTTCACGGTGAACGCGATCTCGTTCATCCTGCTGTTCGCGCTGCCGAACGCGGCTGCCTAGCGGAACGCGATGCTGATCGCGTAGCGAAGGTCGGGCAGCGCCAGCCCGTCGCCGTAGAAGCCGTCGCCTGAGCGGATCTCGAAATGCAGATGCGGGCCACCGACGGGGTACCCGGAGCTTCCGACCGCGGCGATGAGCTGGCCCCGCGTCACGACATCCCCGACGCGCAGCGGCTGGACCGCCGAGAGGTGCGCGTAGCGCGTGACGATCCCGCCGCCGTGGTCGATCCACACCTGGCGGCCGCGGATCCGGTCGAGGGTCGCCTCGGGCGTGTAGCCGAGTGCCTGGGCGGCATCGAACGCCGCCTGCTCTTCGGCCGCCGACCAGTCCGCGAAGACGGAATCGATACGGGCGATGGTGCCGGCCTTCGCCGCAAGGACCGGGGTGCCGGCCTTGACGGGGAAGTCGATGCCTTCGTGGTACCCGGCGCGATAGTCACGCGGCGAGTTCGGGAGGTATGCCTCTTCGGTCGGGAGCGCCGCGGCCTCGATCGGCAGCGCGAATCCGGAGAGGAGGCGCACGTGCGCGGGGATCGGCTGCTCGGTCGGTCGCGCGGCCGGCCAATCGAACACCGTTGGGGTCGCGCTCGGCCGATCCGAACGGGCGAGTGGACCGTTCGGCACGAAGCTCGCCATCGCGGCCACCGCCGTGAACGCGATAACGCCGGCGATCGCGAGCAGCGGGCGCATATACTGACCCTACACGCGTCGACCTTTAACGACCGGTCCTGCGAGGCCGGAAAGGGAGTGCGCAGCTGCCCATCATCCTGTCCCAGGACGAGGTCCGCCGGGCCATCGCGCGCATCGCGCACGAGATCGTCGAGCGGGACCACGACACCAGAGCCCTCGCCTTGGTGGGCATTCGCGCGCGCGGTGACCTCATCGCGACGCGACTGCACGAGGCCATCCGGCGGAACGAGAACGTCGATGTGCCGCTGGGGTCGCTCGACATCACGCTGTATCGGGACGACCTGACCCGGATCGGCCACGCACCCGTCGTGCGCGAATCCGTGATCCCGTTCTCGATAGATGACCGCATCGTCGTGCTCATCGACGACGTGCTCTTCACCGGGCGCACGATCCGGGCTGCGATGGATGCCCTTGTCGACTACGGCCGTCCGCGGGCCATCCGCCTCGCGGTGCTGGTCGATCGCGGCCATCGCGAGCTCCCGATCCGCGCCGACTTCGTTGGCAAGAACGTGCCCACGAATCTGGCCGACGACGTTCGCGTCCAGCTCATCGAGACCGGTGGCGCCGACACCGTGGAGCTCGTTCAGGCGGCAGCGGCATGACCTGGCA
>JANLWM010000067.1:0-2074 GCA_031364525.1 Chloroflexota bacterium
CCGTCTGGCCCCGTAGGCGCGATACCACCCGGCCTCCCACTCGGTGAGTCCGATCACGGCGTCATCGCGCCCGTATCTCGCGACGTCAGCCGCTCCGTCGCCGGAGACGACCTGCCCCGGATGCACGAGCGGCGTCTCGACGAAAGTTGCGCCCTCCGCCCGCGCAGCACGCTCGTATGGACCGGCCCATTCGCGGGCGAGACAATGAACGACATCGGCGCCTGCGATCGCGTCGCGGAGCCGTTCGACGCCGACGAGCGAGACGGGGAGCAGACCTTCGATGAGCGCGCCCGGACTCGCGATGAAGCGATACGTGAGGCCGTCCTCATCCAACGCGACGTCGCCGGCCGGGGCGTCGTAGACCCGCGCCGGCATCCCGGCCCGCCGGTGCCGCGGCCGCAGGCCGACGAGCGTTACCTCGTGGCCGCGATCGCGCAGCGCCGCTGCGAGCGCGCGGGCCTGCGCCTCGGAGCCGCCGACGGTGGAAAGGAGCTTCTTCGCGATGACGATACGCACGGACCTGAGCCTAGGCCGCGGTCGTCGCCCTCTCGGTGCCGAGCGCGATCGTATGGGCCGCTTCGACACGGTCCATCACCGCGTCCCAGCTCCAGCGCTCCGTCACCTTGAGCCGGCCGCGCTCGCCCATGTCGCGCGCAGCGGCGGGGTCGTTCAGCAGCTCGAGGATCGCGTTCGCGACCTCGGCCGGACGCTGGCGGACCACGAGTCCGTCGCCCCGGTGCTCGATGACATCGCGGAGCGCCGGGATGTCGCCGCCGATGACCGGCTTCCCGTGCAACCAGGCCTCGAGGTAGCCGAGACCGAAGGTCTCGTGCCTCGACGGCATCGCGAACAGGCTGCACGCCGCGAGCGCGGCGTCCTTGTCCGCTGCGGACGCGCTCTCGAGGTGGACGATGCGCTCATCCGGGTACCGCTGGAAGTCGTCGAAGAACGTCGAGTAGAAGCCGGGGAGCCCGATGAACACGAACCGGGTATCCGGATGGGCGCGCCAGACCGTCTCGGTCGCATCGAGCAGCTGGATGTACCCCTTGTAGCGCTCTTTGCGTCCCACATAGAGGACGATCGGAGCGTCCGCCGGGATCCGATGGCGCGCGCGGAATCCTGCGGCGTCGCCGCCGAGCGTGGCGTTCGGTCCCATCCCGGTCGTCACGATGCGGGCGGCGTCGATGCCGTGTGAGGCATGCCAGCTGCGCTCCCACTCGGTCATCGTGGTGAGCGAGCCGGCGCGCCGGTAGCGCGAGAAGTCGGCGGCCGAATCGCCTCCGTGGAATTGACCGGGGTGAGCGAGGGGCGTGAGCACGAGCGGGATGCCGAGCTCTTCGGCGACATCGATGCTCGAGTCGAGGTACTCGCGGCCGACGTTGTGGATCAGCTCGCGGCCCTCGGCGTAGCGCTCGAGCAGCTCGCCTCGCATGAGGTCGACGAGGGTGGTCGCGTCTGCGGCCATTCCCAGGAGGCCGCCCCGCGGTCTCACCTGTACGACCTCGACGCCCTGATCGACGAACACCCGGTGGTCGTCGTGGACGATCGGATCGAATGCGGCGCCGCGGTACGACGACTCTTCCTTGTCGGTCGGCCACGCGCACACGACCCGGATGTCATGTCCGCGAGCCGCAAGCCGCGTGGCGAATTGGTATGCGAGGCTCTCGGATCCGCCCACGGGCGAGTACCCGCGCTTGGTGAACAGGATCCGCATGGGTCGGTCTCTTCGCACGTGCGGTGCCAGCAGGCCGGGCTAGGAGGCTGCCGCGGAGTCTTCGACGCCGAGGAACTTGAACCACTGCCGCTCGCCGGCCCGGATATAGCTCGAGAACAGGTAGCTCGGCGTCGACGGCGGTCGGAATGGCGGCCGGGCGAGCAGCATGCGCGACTCCTGCAGGGTCCGGCCGCCCTTCTTGTGGTTGCAGCCCTTGCACGCCGCGACCACGTTCTCCCAGGTGTGCGTGCCGCCACGGTGGCGGGGCATGACGTGGTCGAGCGTGAGGTCGTGTCCGCGCCTACCGCAGTACTGACAGGTGTGGTCATCGCGGACGAGTACTTCCTTGCGGGTCATCTT
>JANLWM010000112.1:0-2296 GCA_031364525.1 Chloroflexota bacterium
TGCTCGTGCTTGCGATGCCGTTCCTCACGGTCGCCGGCGTGCTGCTCCTCTTCGACCGCACCGCCGGGACGAACTTCTTCTCAGTGACCGAGGGCGCGGACCCGCTCCTGTGGCAATACCTCTTCTGGTTCTTCGGACACCCCGAGGTCTACATCATGGTGCTGCCCGGGTTCGGCGTGGTGAGTGAAGTGCTGCCGGTGTTCTCGCGGAAACCGATCTTCGGCTACAAGATGATCGCGTACTCGAGCGTCGCGATCGGCTTCCTGTCGTTCTCGGTCTTCGTGCATCACATGTTCGTCGCGGGTATCGACCCAACGCTGCAGATCTTCTTCATGTTCTCGACGATGCTCATCGCCATCCCGACCGGGGTGAAGATCTTCAGCTGGCTCGGCACCATCTGGCACGGCTCACTGCGTTTCAAGACGCCCATGCTGTTCGCGCTCGGCTTCATCGCCACGTTCACCATCGGCGGCATCTCAGGAGTCTTCCTCGGCTCGGTGCCGGAGGATGTGCAGCTGTCCGACACGTACTACGTCGTCGCGCACATCCACTACGTGCTGTTCGGCGGCGCGGTGATGACGGTCTTCGCAGCGATGTACTACTGGATCCCGAAGATGTCCGGCCGGATGATGAGCGAGCGACTCGGCCAGCTCAACTTCATCACCATCTTCATCGCCATGAACCTGACGTTCTTCCCCCAGCACCAGCTCGGGCTCGAGGGGATGCCGCGCCGCGTCTTCCATTACCCGCAGTCGCCGGAGTGGGGCTCGCTCAACTTCCTGTCGACCATCGGCGCGTTCCTCATCGCTGTTGGCGTGATGCTCTTCCTCGTGAACTTCATCAACAGCATCCTGCTGGGCCGCGGGAAGCCCGCGGGCGATGACCCGTGGGAGGCCGACACCCTCGAGTGGGCCACCCCGTCGCCGCCGCCGGTCTACAACTTCCCCCGCATCCCGGTGGTCCACAGCGCGCGGCCGCTCAAGGAAGACTTGCCGCATTCCTAGCGGCAGCGCCTTGTCAGCTGGCTACCGGCGCCTCGTCTACCTCACGCTCCTTGCGGCGCTGCCCGCTGCGTTCTGGGGCGGCATCGTGCGGGTCACCGGCTCCGGTCTCGGGTGTCCCGATTGGCCGCTCTGTCATGGACAGCTCCTGCCGTCGCTCGACGTCGCGACGCTCATCGAGTGGACCCATCGTTCCCTCGCGATCATCGCGGGCCTGGCGCTTGCGACCCTGGCGGTCTGGACCCTCGCGCGCTACCGGAGCGATCGCCGCGCGCTCGTGTTCGTCGGGATCGCGGTCGTTCTGTACTGGCTTCAGGCGATCCTCGGTGCGATCACGGTGTTGCTGGAGCTCCCGGACACGTGGGTCACCGTCCACCTTGCGAACGCCGAGCTGTTGCTCGCCGTGCTCACCATGTACGCCGTGGTCGTGCGCTGGCCCGCGTCCGGGCCGGGATCGGCGAAGCCGACCGCGTTCACGTGGCTCGCGCTGGCCGCGGCCATCGGCACGTTCGTCCTGCTGCTCTCGGGCGCGTACGTGCGCGGTGACGGCGCCACGGCGGCGTGCTCGACCTGGCCGCTCTGCAACGACGGCATCCCCTCCAGCGGAGCGGCGGCGGTCCACATGGCTCACCGCTACATCTCGGCGATCGTCGGCATCGTCGTCGCGTATGCGGTCGTGGGTGGCTGGGCCCGCCGGCGCGAGATCCCGGGTCTCGGCAGCGTCGCGGTCGTGACGGCGGTCCTGTTCGTCCTCCAGGTCGCGATCGGCGCGCTCAATCCGCTCACCGGCTTCTCACCGTGGCCGCTCGGCGCGCATCCGGCCGTCGCGACGGCGCTGTGGTGCTCGGTTGTCGCCCTCGCGGTCCTCGCCTGGCGTCCGGTGCGGACCGAAGCGACGACGACGCTCAAGGACATCGTCGCGCTCACGAAGCCGGCGATCATGTCATTGCTGCTCGTGACCGCGCTCGGAGGGATGTTCCTCGCTGCCGGCGGTGTGCCCCCGTTCCATCTGGTCATCGCGACGATGCTCGGCGGCGCCTTCGCGAGCGGCGGCGCGTCCGCGCTCAACCACTACTTCGACCGCGACCTCGACCTGCGCATGCGCCGGACATCGCGACGTCCGCTCCCGGATCATCGCGTCTCCGGCCGGGTCGCCATCGCGGTGGGCGTGATCCTGAATGTCCTCGCCTTCGCGCTGCTCGCGGCGGTCGCGAACCTGCTCGCGGCCCTGCTCGCGCTCAGCGGCACCCTCGTCTACATCGTCGTGTACACGCTGTGGCTCAAGCGGACCACCG
>JANLWM010000132.1:0-9300 GCA_031364525.1 Chloroflexota bacterium
CTACGAGCGCGACCCCGCGGGCCACCCACAGAACGGCAAGCCGATCCTCGAGCAGGCCGGCGTCCCCGGGCCGATCGTTCACGCGATCCAATCGCACGGCGATCACACCGGCATCCCGCGCGTGACGCCGATGGAGAAGACGCTGTATGCGGTGGACGAGCTCACCGGATTCGTGACCGCCGTCGCGCTCGTGCGTCCGACGAAGGCGGTCCGCGACGTCGACGCTCCCGCCGTGCGCAGGAAGATGAAGGACAAAGCGTTCGCCCGCGCCGTGAGCCGCGAGATGATGCTCAAAGGGGCGGAGGACCTGGAGATCGAATTCGACGCGCTGGTCGGCGAGATCGTCACCGCGCTCGACCGCGTCTCCGATCGCCTGGGCTTGGGCGGCCTCGCCCGCTAGATCGCCTCTGCGCGCGTGCGGTCACGACGTCGAACGATCACCGCGACGGCGGCCGCGCGCGTGCCGACACCCAGCGCGCCGCGCGCGCGCCGGACATGGGTGTTCACCGTGTGAAGGCTGATGCGCTCGTGACGCGCGATCTCCTTCGAGGTCATACCGCGCGCGACCAATCTCAGGATCTGGGTCTGACGCGCGGTGAGCGCGACGCGCGAGGCCACGAGAATGACATCGGCCGGGACTTGCGTCCCGGCCGGATGCTCGTCTGGCGCAGGCTCAGCTGGCGCGCTTGAGCGATCGTCGCTGCGCGCGCACCACCTCGTGCTCGAAGCGCTCGAGGAAGAGCTGTCCACCGCAGCGCGGGCAGAGCGGCTGATCAGCGTCGCTCCACGCGGGAGCTTCGCGACCGGGCTGCGAGTAGGCCACCCGCAGCTGCGCGACGGTGGGCCGGCGCGCGCTTGTCGGCACCAGGACCTCACCAAGCCCGTGTCCACAGAAGTAGCAGTACAGCTCGGCGCGTAGCGTCATCGCGGGACCTCCAGACGTTCCCATTCCAAGAACGTGCCACCCGTTTTTCTTGTTCCAGGTACCCGGGGAGCGGCCGGCGCGTTCCATAAAGGAGTACGCATTCGCGCCGATGACTGGATGACGCGTCGAGCCGTGGGTCGCGCCGCCCTTAGGCGGACTCTGACTGCTCGATCTGGAGGCTGACGAGCGAGCCTGTTTCAGCGAGGTAGGTGAGCTTCCGGATCACTCCCTTGGGGATGATGTGGAAGTCGTTGTGGCGATAGTCCTTGCCCTCGTTGGTGAGGTCGTAGTCGCCGACGACGACGATGTACTCCAACGTGTCCTTCCAGAGAAGGCCGCAGGTCAGCTTTCGCAGACGGTAGGCCTCGAAGTCTTCGGGCAGAGCTGTGCGCGAGTACGCCGTGATGTCTTCCCACTCGACCGCAACGAGCTGAGCCGTCACCGCCGATGCACTGTCCAACGCCTTCGCCTTCCCTCTGCGTCGCTCTCGCGTACGCTCTTCGGTACAGAAGCGCGACGGATCGTCGCGCTCGCGCACTGACGGCGACGTTAGAAGTCGCCATCGACGTGTCAACGCTGGGGAGGCGTCGACCGCGATATCAACGGGGGATCGGTCCGGAGATTCGGTCGTCCCCGACCGGTCCCGCGTCTCATGAACGGACAAGGGAGCGAGCGACTAGCCGGCTTGGCGGCCGCGAGCGATGAGCTCTGCGACCTTCTGACCGCCCTTCTTGCCGATCTCTTCGAAGTGCTCGTGACCGTATTTCTCGGAGACCGCGTCGCCACCGATCTTGCCGATGCGACCGTAAAAGCGCGGGCCGTACAGCTCCTTGACCTTCTGACCGCCCTGCTTGCCGATCTGCTCGTAGAAGTCGGTGCCGTGGCGCGCGGCGGTCGTCTTGCCGCCCTTCTTCCCGATCTGCTCGTAGAACTCGGGGCCGTGGCGCTGCGCGGTCATCGCGCCGCCCTTGCGGCCGGCTTCGGCGACGGTCATCGCGCCTTTGTTCTTCGTCATGTCGAGCACTCCTTCAACCAACAGCTGACTCTGCCGGTGGCCCCGGTGACCCGGATCGGCCGTCGCCAGGTGGGCGTGGGGTGCAAGTTCCATACCCACGCTCGGTCGGCCGTCCAGCGTCCGGCCAAACTGGGCTATCTCGGAACAGTTCAGCGCGCGATCTGCATCCGAAGCGTGCAGAGATCGGTGCAGCCGAGCGCGAGCTTCGTGGCATTGGAGAGGTCGAGTGTTCGGCCCGCGATGTATGGCCCGCGGTCGATCACCGCGACCGTGACCGCACGAGTGCCGTAGGTGAGGCTCAGTAGGGTCCCGCATGGCAGCGTCTTGTGCGCGACGCCGAGGATCTCCGGGGTATAGGTCTGGCCGCAGGCGGTCCGGTTGCCGTAGAAACCCGGCCCGTACCACGATGCGAGCACGATCCCATCGACCGCGGAAGGGGCACCGACCACAGGAGCCGCGACCACAGGAGCCGCGACCAAAGGAGCGACCACCGTCGCGGGCGGGACGTGCGCCACGAGCGCGGCCGTCTCGATCTCGACGACCGGATCGGCGGCGGCGCCTGCCTCCTGGAACCCGGCGACCGCACGCGGTCCGTCCCGCTCGAACACCGCCGCGATCGCGGCCGGGGCCTGGCTGTCGCCGGTGATCACGAGCTGCGACTCCCCCGCGGCCTGATGTTCGGTGACCACGGCGATCGCGAAGAGCAGCGCGAAGACCGTGACGCCGATACGCGCGAGATGGGTAGGCATCGGATCGGACCCTCCATGGCGGCTGTGGCGGTAGTCCTGTCCGGATGGAGGCAGGTGCAGGACCAACCCGTGTCATGGCGTGCAGCGCGTGTCGACATACCGGACAGGTTGTGCGGGGGAAGGGCTTGCTCCCCCGGCCGGATGTTCCCGCGATGCGATACGCGCTCGTTACCGGCACGTTTCGCGTTCGCTACGCCGGGCGCCCTCAGTTGGCGGGGATGGCGACCGCCACGAATCGGGGATCGCCGGAGTTGGGCCCGGTCGACGTCTGCAGCGTGAGCTGTTCGCGCGACGTCGGCTGGATGACCGACACATCGTCGAAGGGGACCCGTGGACGGACCTCGACGATCACGTAGCGAAGGACCTTGAGGTCGGGGGTCGAGATGAGCACTTCGTCGCCCGGTCGCGAATTCCAGAGTGCCAGGAACATGCCCGTCCGCGCGTGCGCGTAGAGATAGGCGTTGCTCCCCTGGCCCGGGATCGCCGTGCCCGGCAGATGGAACGCGAAGTTCTCCGGCGTCTTCTGCTGCTGGATGTCGCGCACCACGTCGCCCTCGGCGATCGGCAGGTCGATGCCAAGACGTGGGATCTGGATCCGGTAGCCGAGCGCGATCGGCGCGCGCGGGTCCGGCGATGCGGTGCCGGCCACCGTGGCGACTGCAGTGGTGACCGGTGGGGGCTGCGTCGCAGAGACCAGGACGGATGGCACGGCCGCGGCAGGCGGTCGGTCGAACGAGCCGCCGACCTCAAGGAGGAGGATCCCGGCCACGATGAGACCGGCCCCCAGGACGAGTGAAAGCCTTCGATTCCCTATGCGATAGTGCGAACGCACATCTGATGCCGAAGGTAACAATGGACCACCCCGGCCGTCGCGCCCGCGCCGCCGCACGCTGTGCGGCCACCAACGTCGCTGCGCTCCTCGTCGCGCCGGGCTCCGACCTCACCTATCTCACCGGCTATCGCATCTTCTCGAGCGAACGGATGACCTGTCTCGTGCTCGGGAGCAATGGCACGGCGACGCTCGTCCTGCCGGAGCTCGAGGCCCCGCGGGCAGCGGCGATCGTCCCGGATGTGGTCCAGGCCACGTGGACCGAGACCGCCGATCCGTACGCGCTCGCCGCATCGCTCGTCACGCAGCCGGGCGCGATCGGGGTCTCCGACCAGATGTGGGCTGCATTCGTCGTGCGCCTTCAGGCCAAGCTCGGCGGACGTGACTTTCAGGTCTCGTCCGAGGTGACGCGCGAGCTACGCATGCGAAAGGACGCGGCGGAGCTCGACGCACTGCGTGCGGTGTCCGCGGCCGCGGATCGCGCGTACGAACGCGCCCTCGACCTTGAATTCGCGGGCCGGACCGAGCGCGCGGTGGGAGCGGATCTCGCGGCGCTGCTGCGGGATGAGGGGCACGACGAGGTCATGTTCACCATCGTCGCGGCCGGCGAGGACGGTGCGTCCCCGCACCATCACACCGGCGATCGCGTCATCCACACGGGCGATACGGTGGTCCTCGACTTCGGCGGCACCCGCGCGGGCTACGGCTCTGACATCACCCGCACCGTGCAGGTCGGCGGAGCGCCCGACGCCGAGGTGATGCGGGTGCACGACGCGGTCCGGCGCGCACAGGAAGCGGGGTACGCCGCGGCGCGAACGGGCGCGACTGCCGCGTCGGTGGACGCCGCGGCCCGAACGGTCATCGCAGACGCCGGATACGGGCAGTTCTTCATTCACCGGCTGGGGCACGGTATCGGTCTCGACGGCCACGAGCATCCGTACCTCGTCGAGGGCAGCGATCAGCAGCTCGAGCCGGGTATGGCGTTCTCGATCGAGCCGGGGATCTACCTCCCGGGCCGGTTCGGTGTACGGATCGAGGACATCGCGATCATCGGCGCGGACGGCCGAAGCGAGGCGCTCAACCTGGTGGATCGCTCGCTCGCGACCGTGCGCTGATGCGCTTCGCGCTGGCGGTCATCGCGGCCGGCGCCGCCGATCTCGCGGTCCTCCTCCGCATCGACCAATGGTTCGGCATCGCCGGCCTGCTCGCGATCCTCTATCTGTTCCTCGCGTCCGCCGGCGCGGGCTTCTTTGCCCGACGGCGAACGGCCCTCGCGGGCGGGCTCGCCGTCGTCGCGGGCACGCTCCTGTCGGGTCTCGTGCAGTACGCGCCGCGCGTGACGTACGCCAACGACGTCGGGGTGCTGCTTGGTTTCGAGCTGCAGCTGCTCATCGCTGTCGTCCCGTACGCGATCGGTGGCGGGATCGCGGGCGGCGTCGGCGGGGCCGCGCGGCGACGCTTTCTTCCCCGATGACGATGGCCCGGATGCTCGCGTCCGTCCTCGCCACGACGACGGGGCTGGCCTTCTGGTGGGGACTGACCGAGCCGCTTCCGGTCCCACCGGGGATCCTGTTCGGGGTCTCCGCCGGGATCCTGCTCTGCGCCGGTGTGATCGCCGGCCGCCTCGGCGCCGTTGCCGCGCCGTGTGGGCTGTTGTTCTCCCTGTTCCTGGGCAGCATCCTCGCGACGCAGATGCATCAGGCGTTCACGCCCTCGTTCGCGCCGGTGTCGCACTTCGGCAGCCTGTTGGTCCTGGAGCTGCCGGCGATCCTCGTCCCGCTCACCATCGCCGCCGGGCTCGGCGCGATCGGTGGGCTCGCCGGTGAGCGGCTGCTGCCCTCGCGCTAGCTAACGGATGAAGGGCGCGGCGGCCTGCAGGGCCCAGCGGTAGAGGGTGTCGGGCACGATGCCCCCGAGCACCGTCGCGACAGCGCCCAGGCCGAGACCGGCGGACAAAAGGCGCGCGTCCAGGAGCCGCGGAGCGTTGGTCTCGACGTCGTACATGTACATGTGAACGACGACCCGCAGGTAGTAGAACGCCGCGAGCACCGCGTTGAGCGCGATGACCACGGCAAGCCACACGAGCCCGGAGTCCAGGACGGGTCCGAGGATGAAGACCTTGGCGACGAATCCGACGGTGGGCGGGATGCCGGTGAGCGAGATGAGGAAGACCGCGAACGCGAGCGCGCCCCCGGCGTTGCGGCGCGCGAATCCGTTCAGCTCGTCCAGCGTCGCGCCGCGGGTGCCGTCGAGGTCGATGTAGATGAGACACGCGAATGCCCCCAGATTCATGATCCCGTAGGCGAACACGTAGAACAGCACACCCGCCGAGGCCGATGCGCCGGCCTGATACGCGGCGACGCCGGCGAGGATGTAGCCGGTGTGCGCGATGCTGGAGTACGCGAGCATCCGCTTCACGTTCGGCTGCACGAGCGCGACGACGTTGCCCCCGGTCATCGTCACGGCCGCAAGGACGGCGAAGACGGCGCTCCAGTCGAGGCCGAGCGGGGCGAGTGCGCCGATCATGATGCGAAGGATCGCGGCGAACGCGGCCGCCTTTGGCGCGACGCTCATGAACGCGGTCGCCGGCGTCGGTGCGCCGTCGTAGGCGTCCGGCGTCCACTGATGGAACGGGACCACCGCGGCCTTGAACGCGAGACCGACCGTGACGAGCGCAAGTGCGACGAGCGTCGCTCCGTCCGTGAGGCCGTGCCTGGCGACCCCCGCGGCGACCCCCGTGAAGGACGTTGTGCCGCTCAGGCCGTAGAGCCAGGCGAACCCGTACAGGAGCATCGCCGAGCTGAACGCACCGAGCAGGAAGTACTTGAGCGCGGCCTCGTTGCTGTAACGGTCGCGGCGGGCCATGCCGGCGAGCACGTACACGGGGATCGTCATCAGCTCGAGGCCGACGAAGACCGTGATGAGGTCGGTCGCGAGGGCGATCGTCATCGCGCCGACGGTCGAGAACAGGATGGTCGCGTAGTAGTCACCGGCGGGGATCGACCGCCGCTCGAGATACGCCGGCGCCACGACCGTCGCGAAGATCGCGAGCACGCAGAACAGCACCCGGAAGAACGCGGTGAACGTGTCGACCACCACGAATCCGCCGAAGGCGGTGTGGCTCGCGACCGTGAACGGACCGCTGATGATCGCGGCGATGAGCCCGAGCACGGTGATGAGCGGCAGCCAGGTCCGCGCAGCGCGGCGACCGATGCTCGCGTCGACGAGGAGGAGGATCGCCGCTGTCGCGGTGACGATCACCTCCGGCATGACCGCGACGACATCCGACCAGGTCATCGGACGACCGCCTGGGACGCGTCGGTGGCGAAGGCCAGGATGCGCTGGACCGACGGCGAGATGATCGCGATCGCCGGCTGCGGGAAGACACCAAGCAGGACGGTGAGGACGAGCAGCGGCACGGCGCACACGACCTCGAGCGGCGACAGGTCGGGCAGCGACCGGTACGCCTCGCGGACGGTGCCGTACATGACCCGCTGGAACATCCAAAGGAGGTAGACCGCGGCGAGGATCACGCCGATGGCCGCGGCGGGACCCCAGAAGAGACCGCCCGGCCCGGTGGCCGGGTTGAACTTGAATGTGCCGACGAGCACGAGGAACTCGCCGATGAACCCGCTCAGCCCCGGCAGGCCCAGCGACGCGAGGACGAAGACGCCGAAGAATGCCGTGTAGAGCGGCCACGTATTCGCGAGGCCGCCGAGGTCCGCGATCTGCCGGCGGTGGGTCTTCTCGTACTGGATGCCGACGAAGAGGAAGAGCGCGCCGGTCACGAAGCCGTGATTCAGCATCTGCAGGACCGCGCCGACGCCGCCCTGCTGATTCAGGACGAAGATGCCGAGCGTCACGAAGCCCATATGCGCCACCGACGAGTAGGCGACGAGCTTCTTCAGGTCCTTCTGGACCACCGACACGATCGCGCCATAAAGGATCGCGACGACCGACAGCAGGATGAGGATCGGCAGCCAGGCTTGGGTCCCGATCGGGAAGAGCGGGAGCGCGAAGCGCAGGAACCCATACCCGCCGGCCTTCAGCAGGACACCGGCGAGCACGATGGAGCCCGCCGTCGGCGCCTCGACGTGGGCGTCCGGCAGCCAGGTGTGGAACGGGACCATCGGCATCTTGATCGCGAATGCGAGCGCGAACGCGAGGAACACCCAGAACTGGAAGGTCCCGGAGAAGCGGCCCGGGTGCGCAAGGAGCTCGGGGAGCGACAGCGTCCGATTCCCCGCGTCGCCGCTCGCGAGATACACGGCGATGATGCCGACCAGCATCAGCAGCGAGCCGGCGAGCGTGAAGAGAACGAACTTCAGCGTCGCGTAGACCTTCCGCGGGCCGCCCCAGATGCCGATGATCAGATACATCGGGACGAGCATCAGCTCGAAGAAGACATAGAAGAGGAAGAGGTCGAGAGCCATGAAGACCCCGACCATGCCGACCTCGAGGACGAGGAACGCGGCCATGTACTCGCCGAGGCGCTCCTTGATCGCGCCGCCGGTCGAATAGAGGACGCTGATGAACGTGAGCAAGGTCGTCATCGGGATGAGCAGGACGGAGATCCCGTCCACCCCAAGCTCGTAGCGGATGCCGAAGCTCGGGATCCAGGCCACCGATTCGACCATCTGGAAGCCCGCCTCGCCGACATGGAACTGCGCGAGCATGACGAGCGACAGCACCAGCTCGACGAAGGTCGTGACCACCGCGATCTGCTTCACGGCGCGCACGTCACGGAAGAACGCGATGAGCGGAATGAGGCCGACGAGCGGCACGATGATGAGGAGCGTCAACAGGTGATCCATCAGCGGTGCAGCCAGCCGGTGGCGTAGCCGCCGTAGACCACCATGATGAGGAGCAGGCCGGCGACGATCGAGAACGCGTAATTGCCGACGACGCCCGTCTGCACGCGACGCAGCGCGCCGCCACCGAGCTTGATCGCCCACCCGAGGCGGTTCACGAGGCCGTCGATGATGTGGATGTCGAACGCCCAGGCCGCTCCGGCGACGGCTTTACCGGCATCGACGAGCCGCCGGTCGTAGACCTCATCCACGTAGTACTTGTTCACGAGGACGTCGTAGTACGGTCCGGCCGCGCGTGAGATCGCCGCAGGATCCGGCCGGCCGCGCGAATACATCGAGAGACCGAGCAGGATCCCGCCGATCCCGACCGTGGTCGAGACCGCCGCGAGGGCGAGGAACTCGATCCAGTTCGTTCCGGTCTCGGTCGCGCCGGCATGCGCGGTCTCGATCGCCGGGCGCAGGAACACGTGGAGGAAGCCGTTGTCCGGAGGGAACCCGATGAACCCGACGAGCACGCTTCCGGCCGCGAGCACAAGGAGCGGCACGGTCATGATCCGCGGCGACTCATGGGCGTGGTCATAGAGGTGACGATCCCTTGGCTGCCCGTGGAAGGTGAGCCAGATGGCTCGGGTCACGTAGAAGGCGGTGAGGCCGCCGGTCAGCACGCCGACGCCCCACAGCAATGGATAGCCGTTCTTGAACGCGGAGCCGAGGATCTCGTCCTTGGACCAGAAGCCCGCGAGCGGCGGCAGCGCGGAGAGCGCACCACCGGCGATGACCATCGTCCAATACGTGATCGGCATCTTCGTTCGCAGTCCGCCCATCCGCCGCATGTCCTGTACGTCGCCGATGCCGTGGATCACCGATCCGGAGCCGAGGAACAGCAGGGCCTTGAAGAACGCGTGCGTGATGAGGTGGAACATCGCCGCGATCGGCGCGCCGACACCGAGCGCGAGGAACATGTAGCCGAG
>JANLWM010000141.1:0-5598 GCA_031364525.1 Chloroflexota bacterium
GTCGCGAAGGACACGCGCACCGGCGCGATCCTCGCCGTGGGCGCGGAAGCGAAGCGCATGGTGGGCCGGACCCCGCAGAACATCGTCGCCATCCGTCCCCTCAAGGACGGGGTCATCAGCGACTTCGACATCACTGAGTACATGCTTCGGCACTTCATCCACAAAGTGCATGACCGCTTCGCGCTCTTCCCGCGACCGCGGGTGATCATCGGGATCCCCTCGGGCGTCACCGAGGTCGAGAAGCGTGCGGTCCAGGAAGCCGCGATGAATGCCGGCGCGCGTTGGGCGCGGCTCGTTGAAGAGCCGATGGCCGCGGCGATCGGCGCCGGTCTTCCGGTCGAGGAGCCGTCGGGGTCGATGATCGTCGACATCGGCGGCGGCACCACGGAGGTCGCGGTCACGTCGCTCGGCGGCATCGTGGTCGCTCGCTCGATCCGCATCGGCGGCGATGAGATGGACGCGGACATCGTTGCGTACGCCCGTCGTGAGTTCAACCTGCTCATGGGTGAGCGCACGGCCGAGGACATCAAGATCGCGATCGGCTCGGCGTATCCGCTCGACGACGAGGTGTCGACCTTCTTCCGCGGGCGCGACCTGCTCACCGGCCTGCCGCGCAGCATCGAGGTCACGAGCGCGCAGATCCGCGAGGCGATCGATCCGTCCGTGCAGCAGATCGTCGACGCCGTGAAGGACACCATCGAGGAGACGCCGCCGGAGCTGGTCGCCGACATCATGGATCAGGGCATCTATCTCGCCGGGGGCGGCGCGCTGCTGCGCGGCATGGATACGCGCATCTCCGAGGCCACCCAGATGGCCGTGCATATCGCGGACGATCCGCTCACCTGCGTGGCCCGCGGCACCGGCATGGTGCTCGAGGATCTCGTGAAATACGACCGGAGCCTGGTGACCGACACGTACGCGATCATGCCTCGCTGATGGCGACCCTTGGGCGCTCGCGCCGCCGCACGAACAGCGTCGCGCGTCCGTTCATCGGGCTTTTCCTCGTAGCGCTCCTGATCCTGCTGTTCCGCTCGGCGTCGGTGGTGCAGGGTCTGGCCGTGGCCGGCACCCAGGTGCTCGTTCCGATCCAACGGGTCCTCGCTGAGACCGGCGTGACGACGAACCGGTTCTTCCAGGCGATCGGCGAGCTCGAGAAGCTCCGCGCCGATAACACCCGGCTCCGCTCCGATAACGACAAGCTCACGCTCGAGAACGCGCGGCTCGCGGAAGCCGCGATCGCCGCGCGGCAGGGCGCGAAGCTCGATGCGGCGCAGCGCGAGCTGCCCTACAAGACGATCACCGCGCCGGTCATCGCGCGCGATCCGAGCGGCGTGCTCAAGACCATCGTGATCGGTGCGGGCACGGACCAGGGGGTGCGGGTCGATCAGGTCGTCCTGTCCGAGCAGGGGGTCGTGGGGCGGGTGGGCGAGGTCGGCTCGAACTACGCCAAGATCATCCTCGTCACGGACTCATCCTCGAGCGTGTCGGCGCTGGTGCAGACCTCACGCGCGAGCGGCATCGTGCGCGGTCAGTACGGGGACACCCTGGTGATGGAGTGGATCCTCCAGAGCGATCCGGTCAAGCGGGGCGACGTGATCGTCACCGCCGGACTCGGGATCGGCAACGAGCTCCGGTCGCTCTATCCGAAGGGGCTGGTCATCGGGACCGTCGTCGACGTCACGAAGGCCGAGGTCTCGGCGTACCAGCGGGCGGTCATCGCCCCTGCGGTCGACCTCCGAAAGCTGGAAAACGTGCTCGTGATCACGGACGGGACCAAGTAGCGTCCGTTTCGCTACCCCGCGACCGGCCCATTTCAGCGATCTCCCCCAACTTCACCCGGTAGGGCATAACCACTCTTCTAGCCTCTGCGTAGTACATATGGGAATGGGAAGGCGTCTTGTCGTTGCGCTCGCGATCCTCGGCGCCGTCATGGGGCCGGGGCTCCTTGTCTTCTCGCCCGCTCGCCCGGCCGCTGCACGGTCGACCGAGCTCTCGCCGAGCACGGTGCAGCTCGCGGCGCCGGCCGCGCGCACCTCGCCCGATCAGCCTCGGCTCCTCGTCCGGTTCCGTGACGGCGCGACCCAGACCGAGCGCGACGCGGCGCTCGCGTCGGTCGGTGCGACCGTCGACGTGGTGCTCGATCGCATCGGCGTGACGCGCGTCGCGATCCGTATCTCCACCGATCCGACCGGCGACGACGCCGGCGTTGCCGCGTTGCGCCTGTCCCGACACGCCGCCGTGCTTTCGGTCGAGCCCGACTCGACCGCAGCCATCCAATTCACGCCAAGCGATCCGTTCTTCGCCAGCGATCCGTCGTTCGGCGTCGGGCAGTGGGGTCTGCGCAAGGCGCACGTCGATCAGGCCTGGGATGTCGTGCGCGGGTCGGCGGCGGTGATCGTTGCCGTCGTTGACACGGGCATCGATCCGGCGCACCCGGACCTCGCGGGCGTCGCCCTGCCCGGCACATCGTTCCTCACCGCTCCGGACCCGACCTGCGCGCCGGTCCCACCCGGATCGACGCGCGACGACAACGCGCACGGCACCCACGTCGCCGGTCTCATCGCCGCGAACGGCAACAACGGCATCGGCATCGCGGGCGTCGCGTTCGGCGTGAAGATCCTGCCGATCAAGGCCCTCGACTGCATGGGGTCCGGCCTCATGTCCGACGTGGCGCTGGGGATCACCTGGGCGGTGGACCACGGCGCCCGGGTCATCAACGTCTCCCTGGGATCGAGCTCGGGGCAGGGCACGCTCGCGAGCGCGGTGCACTACGCGGTATCGCACGGCGCGTTCGTCGTCGCCGCGGCCGGCAACTGCGGGGTGTCATCCGCGCGTTGCTCGACGCTGAACGAGCCGCAATATCCGGGCGCGTACCCGGAGGCCTTCGCCGTCGCGGCCACGGACTCCAACGATCAGCACGCGTCGTTCAGCAACATCGACAGCTACGTCGCGATCGCCGCGCCCGGCGTGCGGGTCTACAGCACCGTCCCGACCTACCCGACCACGCTGTCCAAGAGCGATCCGAGCCTCTTGTCCTACGCGCTCTTCAGCGGCACCTCGCAGGCCTCGCCCTTCGTGGCCGGCGTCGCCGCGCTCATGCTGAGCAAAGATCCGACGCTCACGGTCCAGCAGCTCGGCGACCGGCTCCGGGCCACTGCTGACGATCTGGGTGCGAGCGGACCAGATGCGGTGTTCGGCGCCGGGCGGGTGAACGCCCTGCGGGCGCTCACCTTCGTGGCGGCGGCGCCGGTCGCGGTCGGCTACGGCGCGACCTACGACCTGAGCTCGCTCCCCGCGCGCGGATCCGTCGTGTCCGGTCTCACCGCCCCGGTGCGGCTCGTCAACACCTCCACCTTCGTCTGGCGCATCGCCGGATCGGACACCGTGCGGCTCGGCTATCACTGGGAGGATCTGGGCGGCAAGACCGTCGCCTACGACGACGGCACCCGGATCACCCTGCCTGCCGACGTACCGGTGGGCGGCGCGATCACGGTGACCGCGACCGTCCGCGCGCCAAGCCTCGCGACAGGCGCGTACGTCCTCAAGCTCGATCTCATTCGCGACACGGTGTTCCCGCTGGGCAGCACCTGGTTCTCGACGAGCGGCACCGTCCTGAGCCCCTCCGCGATCATCATCATCACGAGCGGGCTCGGCGCGACCTACGCGCCGACGCCGGGTACGCAGTCGACGCTCGGCCTTGGGGCGAACGTGTTCCCCGTGACCGTTGTCAACACCGGAGATACGACCTGGCCGGCCGGCGGAGCGAGCCCCGTGCATCTGTCGTATCACTGGCTCGGCGCCGCGGGCTCCCTGGTGACCTGGGATGGTGAGCGCGCGCTGTTGCCGACCGACATCAAGCCCGGCCAGTCCGCGGTCATCGCGCTGCCGGTGACCTCGCCGCCGACCGTGGGGTCATACATCCTCCGGCTCGACCTCGTGCAGGAAGGGATCACCTGGTTCTCGGGCCAGGGCATCGTCACGCGCGACTTCCCGGTCAGCGTGACGAACGGCTATGGGGCGTCGTACACCGTGGGGGCGCTTGCCCCGCAGCTGCCCGGCGGGCGAGCGGTCGTTCCGGTGACGCTGCGGAACGACGGCCTCACGACCTGGGCCGCCGGCGGTCCGAATCCGATCCACGTCGCTGCGCACATCGTCGATGCGACAGGCGCGATGGTGTCGTGGGACGGCGAGCGCTCGCTGTTGCCGAACGATGTCGCACCGGGGCAGACCGTCACAGCGAGCGTCGTCGTGAACGCCCCCCCGCGGCCCGGCAGCTACCTGGTCCGGGTGGACCTCGTCCGTGAAGGCGTCGCCTGGCTGTCGTCGTACGGCGTGACGCCGGCGGTCGTGGGCCTCCAGGACATCGAGGACTACCGCGCGTCCTTCCAGATCTCCGCGACGCAGGTCTCGATCGCCGCGCCCTCGATCTCGGTCACGGTGACGAACACCTCGATCGCGACGTGGTCGACGACCGGTGCCTCGCCCATCGATCTCTCCGCGCACTGGCTCGCCGCCGATGGCCGCGTGCTCGTATGGGACGGGCCGCGCGGCTCGCTCGGTCAGCCGCTCGCGCCGGGCGGGTCGGTAACGGTCAACCTGCCGCTCGCCACCCCGCCACCCGGAGCCGCGATGCTCGTCGTCGATCTCGTAGCGGAAGGGCTGCGCTGGTTCGGAATGGGTACCGCACGCCCGATCACGCTGGTACCGTGAAAAACGAATGCATCTGAGCCGTCGCAGCGCCGCCCTCGTCTTCGCGATCTCCGTCCTTTCGATGATCCTCTCGCCATTGGCCGCGGCCGGCGCGACGCTGCTCGCGATCTATCAGGTCCAGCCGCCGGCATCGGCACCGGCCGGCGCCCCGATCCAGGTACCGGTCACCGTCTCGAACGCGGGCACCGATACGTGGAACGCCACCGGACCGAATCCGGTGAACCTGAGCTACCACTGGACCGATCTTGCCGGCCGCGCGGTCGTGTGGGACGGCGCGCGCACGCCGCTCGGCGCGGACGTCGGGCCGAACGCGAGCCGCCAGGTCACCGCGACGATCGCGACACCGCCGCAGCCCGGCACGTACATCCTGCAGATCGCGCTCGTCAAAGAGGGCATCGCCTGGCTCAACGCGAGCCAGCCCTTCGGCTTTCAGGCGACGCCGGCGTTCAACGCCGCGTTCGGCGCGCCGGCGCTGCCGCCGCTGTTCCTGAACGCCACCACATACACGGTGACCGTGCCGGTCACGAACACCGGCGTCGCGGCGTGGCCCGCCACGGGCCCGAACCCGGTCGACCTGTCGTACCACTGGTCCGATCTGGGCGGGAACATGGTCGTGTGGGATGGCCTGCGCAATCCGCTGCCGAACGACGTCGCGCCGGGCGCGGCCGCGACCGTGACCGCGCTGGTCCGCACACCGGATCGGCCAGGCGCGTACACCCTGACCTTCGACCTCGTGCGTGAGGGTGTCGCGTGGTTCGGATCGCTCGGCGCGCTGCCGCTCCGGACGAACGCGAACGTCGCGACCGCGACGTACGCGGCGCAATACTCGATCTCGGCGCAGACCAGCGTCCTCCTCGGCGAGAGCCGCACCCTTGCGGTCACGGTGAC
>JANLWM010000194.1:0-11446 GCA_031364525.1 Chloroflexota bacterium
GGCTGGAGCTCATCGTTGAGGACATCGGCCGCCACAACACCGTGGACCGCATCGCCGGCGAGGCGATCCTTGCGGACATCGACACTGCGGGGAAGGCGATCCTCACCTCGGGCCGTATCTCGAGCGAGATGCTCGTGAAGACCTCGCGCCTCGGCTGCGGCATCGTCGCCTCACGCACCAGCCCGACCGAGCTTGCGGTGTCGCTCGCGATCGAAGCGAATGTCGCGCTCTGCGGCTATGTCCGCCGGGACCAGCTGCGGATCTTCCATGACGCGGGGCGCCTCGCCCTCGCGCTGAGCTAGGGCGCGGTCCTTGCGCTGAGCTTCGCGATCATCTCGGCGTGCTCGCGCTCGTGCGGAGCAAGCCAGCTGATCTCGCTCTTGTGTCCGTCCCAGGTATCCGGACCGAACGGACCGCCGACCGCGGGCCAACCCTCGAGGTCGCGCAGCAGGGCCGCCCGGCTCGTCTCGAGCTCCGCGTTGACCGCGCTGAACGGTTGCCCGCGACGCGGTCCGACGTTGCTCTCGTTCCACGGATCGAAGTTCGGGTAGGTCCAGCCCCAGCGGTACGCCCGGCCCTCCCGAATGTCCTTCAGCGCCTGAAGGATCGCCTGGTCGTAACCGATGAGATGGGAGAGGACGTCCTTCGCGGTCCAGTCCATTCCCGGCACCGTCGCTGTCGCGAGGGTCCGCTCATCGGATCCGGCGATCACGTCCCGCAGCACCACGCGTGCTGCGCGCACGCCGGCGAGGAAGCTCGCCTTGCTCACGCTCCCGCTACCCAGCTCGCAACGGCCGGGTTCAGAGAGCCGAGCGCCGCGTGGAGCTTCGCGTGCGCGCCGATGACGGTCACGGTGACTTCCATCGCGCGGATGCTACGGGGTCGGGTAGTACCCACGTACCGGTCCGTCGTCCCGCAGTGCCCGCCCTCCCGGTCGGTGCACCCTCCGAACGCAGGAGGTGCGGCATGACTCACCTGGTACGGCGCCTGTTGGGCGACGACGGCCTCGCCACGATCGAGTACATCATCGGCGCGGCCGTTGTCCTTGGGACCCTCGTGGTCGGAGTGCAGGCGTGGAACAACGGGCTCGTCACTCGACTTCAGAGCCTCGTCACGCAGATGGGTGCGGTGCGCTAGCCGTGCTCCGGGATGACCGCGGTCTGGCAACGCTCGAGACGACCCTGATGATCACGATCCTGGTACCGCTTCTGTTCTCGGTGATCGAGTTCGGTGATCTGTTCCAACGATGGCTCGCGCAGGAGAGCGCGACAGTTCAGACGGCCCGCTTTGCGGGAGAGGTCGGCGGCGACACGCCGGAGGTACGGGCCCTGCTCGAGGACACCCTGCGTTCGTCCGGCATCGATCCCGCGCGTGTCGTCCTGGAGATCGCGCCCGCTCGGGTCGGGTGGCGCCAGCCGCTCACGGTCACCGTCCATGGCACCGCGTCCATCGCGATCCCGTTCTTGTTCTCGGCCGATGTGCCGCTGCGCACGACCGCGGTCGTTCGCGGCGAGGTGGACCGTTGAGCGCCTTGACGACCATCGGGATGCTTCCTGTCCTGCTCGTCGTGCTCGCAACGACCCTCGAGCTCGGCGTGGTGCGCGTCATCGCCGCGCGTGCACATTCGGCGGCCGATATCGCGGCGCTCGTCGCCGTCAACGATCAGGATGACGCGGAGCTCGCCCAGACCGGTCGCCTTCGCCTCGCAGACGGCGCGGCGGATGTCGCGCGCTCCGTATTCGCGGAGAACCTGCGAACGATCGAGGGCGCGCTCGCGGAAAGCCCGGCCACCATTGCCGCACGCGCCGGCGTCACGACCGAACCGATACCACCCACGGTGCGGATCGCGGCCCTGATCCCTGTGCGCACGCCCGTGTTCGGGCTCCTGTTCTTCCACCCTGTGACCGACATCGCGATCAAGACCGCCGGAGGTGCGCGATGAGTCGAATGCTCGTCTTCGCCGCGCTGTTCGTTGCGACGCTCGCAGCGACGTCACCCGCATACGGGTGGGACCCGGACTCGGACGGGGAGCTGTTCGATGGACCGGACCCCGAACGCGCGGCGCAGGAGCCCATTGTTGACCGACCCGAGGGGATCTACCTTGTCAGCGAGACGTACCTCGACGATGTGGTCTCGCACGACGGCGCGGTCACCACGTACGCGACCGAGACCGTGCACGAGATCACCGGCTCGTATGCCCGGGTACTCGAGAGCGTTCCGACGGGAGCGTCGAGTGGCTACGACGGCTCGGCGTTCAACGGCCGCGCGGCCCTGACCGACGGCCGCGCGGTCGCCGGCACGTACTACGAGAACTACGTCCGAACGGACGGCGGATTCGTCGCGGTCAGCATCGTGTTCTTCCAGGACGACACCGAGATCGCTCGCGCGAGCCGGGCCGCAGCGCAGGTCCCGCAGGATCATCCCGTCCCACCAGCACCGACGGCGGACGGTCCGGCGGTGCCGCAGCAGCCCGCGCCGCTCGCGCCGCTCGCGCCGCCCGTCGGCTCGGTGGACCCGCGCGTCGACGCCGGCCCGGTGCGCCGGGAACCTGACCCGGTCCGGCGACCCGACCCGACCGCGCCGCCACTGCCCGGCGTCACGCTCGAAGTCCTTCGCGCCAGGCGCGCGGCGATCACGTTCGCGTACCCCGGCGCCGTTGGGTGGCGGTTCATCTCCGGAGAAGGCGTAGCCCTGGGCCGCCTGAGCGGTGGGACGGGGGACCGGTTCGTCGCGCGCTGGGATCGCCTTGCTCCGGTCGGCGGCGCATGGCTTGACCGATTCCAGGTCGACTTCGCCGACGGGACGACTCGCGAGCTCATGGTCCGCGTCGCCGTTCGCGCGCCCGGTCTCGTGGAGTGATCGGGCAGCGGACCATGCTCGCAGTGGCGCTCGTCTGCGGCGCGATCGCGGGGACGATCTATTACGCCGGCCTCCAGCGCGTGACGGTGGTCGTCGCCGCCCACCTGCTCGACGCGGATCGGCCGATCGGTCCGGACGACGTCACGCTGCGCGAGCTGCCACCGGAGGCCGTCCCGGCCGGCGCGTTGCGCTCCACGGCCGATGCCGTTGGGCGGGTGCCGCGCGCGCCGCTCTGGCCGGGGCAGATCCTGATCTCCTCCGCGCTCGGTACGGCCGCCGCCGCATTCCACAGCGGCCTCGTGCCCCCGGCCGGACAGCGTGCTCTGGCGATCCCGGTGACGGCGTCGCAGGCGGTGGGTGGGGCCCTCGTGGCCGGGGCGCACATCGACGTGATCGCCGTTCCGGTGAGCGGTCGGGCGCCCGCGGGCCGACAGACGGAGCTCGTGGCATCGAACGTCACGGTCCTTGATGTTCGTGGCGAGAACGGGGGTCCGATCGTCGCTTCCGGACAGCCGCGTCCGGGGATCTCCGGCGTCGAACGGCTCGGGAGCGTGGTCGTCTCCCTCCCGCCGGGCGACGAGCTTCGGGTCGCGGACCGGATCGCGACCAGCACGTTCGTTCTCGTCTTTATCCCGGTGCGCGAGTGACGACCCTGCTCATCTCCCCCCGGGTGGGGCAGGCCCGACAGGTGCGCTCATCGGTGGACCTCGCGTGCACGGCAGCCGACCGCTTCGTGCTCTGGCGTCGCGCGGGCGAGGTCCGGCTCCTCGCAGACGATCGCCTCGCCACTCTCGTGCAGCGCTCGCTGGCGTTCTGCGGCGTTCGGGTGGCGGTGACCGAAGAGGGCGTCCCCGATCCGCCCGGGCTGCTCGCGGCGATCGGGACCGGCCTCGGGCCAACGACCTTGATCAACGACGCCGAGCTTGATGTCCTCGAGGTGCGTGTGGTGCCGATCGCCGAAGCGACCCGCGGCCTGCTCCGGCGTCCGTTCCGACCGTGGCCGCTCGGCCAGCACCGCCGGACCCGGTGCAGAGCCATCTTGCGAGGGACCGACTCGCTGCTCGAGGTGCGCCGGTCCGCGTGGTGCGAGCGCGCGACCCTGTCGGGTGCCCGGCGCGACCTGCGACCGGTGCTGTTCGACCGGACAGCCAGGCCCAGGGCGCAGCGCGTCTTTGCCGCGGACGGCGTGCTGAGCCGTTGGATCGACGGGTGACCTGGCGGGCGTGGCTCGACGCCTCTCCGGTCGCTCACGTCGCATTGGCTTTGATGCGTGACGCGACCGGCCGCGTGGAGCCGCTCGGATCGCTCGTGCCGGTCAGACCTGCGGCGTTATCGGAGGGCCAGGTGATCGCCTTCTGGTCACTCGCCGCGGGCGTCGGAACATCCACCGTCGCGGCGCTCGCGGCGCATCGCTCGGCGGCGGGTGGCCGACCGCCGGTGCTCGCCGACCTCGATCGCCGCGCGCCCGTCCAGGCCCTCCGGGCGCGGAACACGGGCGCGACCGTCGCGGATGCCCTCCTTCGGCCAGGCGCTGAACAGGACGTCCTTTCGCGCTGGGATGAAGTGCCGCTCCTCCCCGGCTCGCCGGCCCTCGGTCGATCCTGGGACGGGCCACGCCTTGCCGATCTGATCGGGCGCCTGCGGTCCGCCGCGCCCGTCGTCATCGACCTCGGCTCGGGCGCCGAGGCGCTCGATGAAGACCTGCTGGGGACCCTCGATCGCCTTTGCGTCGTCGTCGGACCGACGATCGCGCAGCTTCAGGCCGCGTTCTGCTCCCTGCCGCTGCTCGAGCGGATCTCCGTGGCAGGCTCGGTCGTGGTCGGTGCCGCTGAGGACGATGCGGCGCGGATCGCGTCACGCCTTCCGTGGCCCCTGCTCGCCGCGGTCCCTCGCGATCCATACCTTGCGGCCGATGAGTTCGCGACGCGCGCGCCGACGACCCGCTCGATCGATGTGCTGATCAGAGCGCTCCGTTGATCGATCCGGCGCTCGTGGCGCGCGTCCGCCATGAAGTCGCTGCGGGCCTCGATCCCGCCACGCTGTTGGCCCTGTACGCCGACCCGGCGCGCCGGAGACTGATCCGGGAACGTGTCCGGACAGCGGCGGGTTCCGCTCTCGCGGAGCCGGAGCTCGAGCGGCTGTGCGCCGATCTGTTCGGCTTTGGCTGCATCCAGACGCTCCTCGACGATCCGAGCGTCACCGACGTTCTCGTCAATGCACCGGACCGGGTATTCGTCGAGCGCGATGGGCGGCTCGAACGCGCGGCGGTGGCGTTCCGCGACGCCGCGGAGCTCTCCGACCTCGCATATCGCATCGCCGCGAGCGTCGGGCGGGAGCTCACCATCGAGCACCCGTTCGTCGACGCGCGGATGCGCGACGGATCGAGAGCGAACGCCGTGATCGAGCCGGTCGGCGGCCCATCGCTCTCCATCCGCAAATTCCGGCCGCTGTCGATACCGCTCACCGGCGGCGCGTCGTGGGTCGCCTCGGGCGCTCTCAGCGCAGATGCGGCCGAGCTCCTCGTCGATGCGGTCCGCCGGCGGCGCAACGTGCTCGTGAGCGGTGCCACCGGATCGGGCAAGAGCACGTTATTGCGCTCTCTCGCCTCCGTTATCCCCGCAGACGAGCGGGTCATCGTCATCGAGGACACGAGCGAGCTCGTGCTCCCACATCATCACGCCGTGCATCTTGAGTGCGTCCCGACACGGGATGGCGGCATCGGGGTAGCGGATCTGGTGGTCAATGCGCTGCGCATGCGGCCCGATCGGATCATCGTCGGCGAGGTCCGATCGCCCCGCGACGCGTCCGCGCTCCTCGAAGCCCTGAGCACCGGTCACGCCGGATCGCTGACCACGTTGCACGCGGGATCCGCGCGTGACGCCCTCGGCCGGCTCGAGCTGTTGCTGGCCCGCGCGGGGGAGCTGTCGGCGCCGGCGATCACGCGTCACGTCGCGCGAGCGATCGATCTGATCGCACACGTCGAACGCAGGGCGGACGGCAAGCGGATCGTTCGCGAGATCGCGCGGATCGACGACGAGCTCGCCACCGTCGTCTGGGCGAATGGCCGGCCGTGAGCGCCAGCGTGATCGGGGGCGTGGCCGTCGCGGCGATGATCTTTGCCCTTGGCTCGCTTCCGCTCGCGCGACGCTGGTCCCTGCGCGTCGCGCATCCGGACGGGCCCGCGCTTCGTGACGCCGGCTGGGTCATCTCATTCCAGCGGTGGGAGGCTCTCCGCGCCGGTCTGGTCGTCGCCGGTGTCGCGGTCTCCAGCGCGATCGGTGTTGCCCCGCAGATCGGAGTGTTCCTCGGGATCCTTCCGTCGGTCCTTGCCCGGGCCAGAGCCGGGGCCGCGCGCGAGCGCGCGCGCCACGGCTTTCCGGCGCTCCTCGTCGCCACCCATGCCGGGCTCAGATCCGGTATCGCGCTCCCCGAAGCGCTGCGTCGGGCCGTCGCGGGGTGCGCCGATCCGATAGCGCGCCGGCCGTTCGAGGATGCGCTGGCGCGATTCGATGTCGGCGACCCGCTGGATCTCGCGCTCACCGCCGGCGCGCTTCGCGCGAGCGAACCTCGGACAGCCGATGCGATGCGTACGCTCGCGCTTGGCGTGGCGGAGCGGATGCCGATCGATCGGTCGGCGTCCCTATTGGGCGCGGTCGCCGATCTGGCTCGTCACGACGAGGTCCTCCTCGACGACATCCGCGCGCGCTCCGCCGGGGTCCGCGTCCAGATGTACCTGCTCGCGGCGGTCGTGCCGCTGCTCGCCGCATACCTCGTCGTAACGATGCCCGGCCTTGGGGCGACCCTGGGAAGCGGCCTGGGGCGCACGATCCTCGTACCGTCCGCCGCCGTCCTCGAGGTCGCGGGGATCGTGGTCAGTCGGCGGATCGTCCGGTCGGTGTCCGGCTGATCGTCTCGGGCGCGCTGTTCGCGGCGCTGTCGGTCGCCGCGGGGGTCATCGGGGCGCGTCGTGAGTCTCGCGTCGCGCGGCACCTGGCGCTGCTGCTGCCCGCGCTCGGGCGAGGCGCGCGGTGGCGTCCTGTCTCGGATCGCGATCTCGATCAGTCCGCCGTCCGCCGCACCCAGAATGAGATCGCGTCCGCGAAAGTGCTCGGTCTGCTCCTGGGTGCGGTCCTCGGCGGCATCGGCGGGAACCTCCTGGGTATCGGAGCGCTCGCGGCGCTGGGCTGCGCGTACGGAGGATTCGTTCTCCCATCGCTCGTCGTCGAGCATCGGGCGCAGGCCAGGCGCCGTGCGGCAGACCGGCCCATCACGATGCTCCTCGAACGTCTGGAAGCACTCACGCGAGCCGGTCGCCCGGCCGAGACCGCGCTCGCCGCGATCTCTCACGTGGCCACCGGTTCGCCGCTTCTCGATGCGACCCTGCGGGGCTCGGCCGACGCATACGCGTTGGGGGCACCCCTATTCCGATCGCTCGCGGTCAGAGCGGAGGGCCAGGGTCTACGCGAGCTTGCAGCGTTCGCGCTCGAGCTGGAGCGGTCGCGTGACCTTGGTCAGGGCTCGGTGGAGGTCATCCGCGCTGCTCGGGACGCGGCCCGCGCGAGACAGCGGACCCGTTCCCTTGAGGTCGCCGCGAAGGTCGAGGGAAAGCTCATGCTCACGCTCGTCCTTTGCTACCTGCCGGCGCTGCTCCTGCTTGTGGTCATCCCGCTCTTTCTCACACTGTTGGACGGCCTGTTCGGCTGAGCGCACCTGCGTACACTGACGGAGAGATTTCGCGCGCGTCAGCGCGCACGGGGAAGTGACCATGCCATTCAACCTTGGCGGGCCGGAGCTCGTCCTCGTCCTCGTCGTCGTGCTCATCGTCTTCGGGGCGGGGAAGCTGCCTACGGTCTTCGGCCAGCTCGGTAAGGGCGTCCGCACGTTCCGCGAGGAAGCGCAGAACGAGGACCTGAAGTCCGTATCCGGGTCAACGTCCACCGCGACGACCGTCACGGCCGGGAAGTTCTGCACCAGCTGCGGGAAGTCCAACGCCGACGGCGCGAAATTCTGCGCGAGCTGCGGGACCCCGCTCGCGGCCTAGACGACCGCTAGCGCGTGGGCGTCGGCCGCACCGTCGGCGATGCCGTGCGGGGCGGCAGGGTCGGTACGAGGGTCGGTGTCGGAGTGCGAACGGCCGTCGGCGCAGCGGTCGGCGGATTCGTCTGGCGGACGGTCTGGACCGGTGGCGTCGTCGTCGCGGTCCGCGTCGCGACGAACAGGATCCCGTTCATGTCGCCGAGGGCGACCTGCACGAGCGAGTTGACGGTCACGACGCTCAAGCTCTGTGACGGCCGCGGCGACGCTGCGGCGCCGGGGCTTGATGACGGGATCGCGAGCAGCGCATCGATCTGGCCGAGGGCCAGCTCGTAGCGCAACTGGAGCTTCTCCCGGGCCTGCGCGACGAGCGCATCGGTGGCCTCGACGCTGAGCACCGAGACCTTTCGCAGGTCGTCGGCCCCGCTCGCGTTCTGATCAAGGGCGGTCCGCAGGCGCCGCTCCGCGTCCGATCGGAGGCCGGCCGCGGTGAGCGGCGTCGGGGTCGGCGGCGGCGTGGTCCGGCTGACGGCCGCCGGCCGGGTCGATTGGCTCGGCTGGTTGGCCACGATGTCCTGGCGCACGCTATTCACGGTGACCGCGCCGCCTATCGCGCTCGAAGCGAGCAGGACGGTCGTCACCGCGCCGCGGACGGTGCCGACGAGGTTCAGGATCTTGGCCGCCTTCAGCGCGCGGCCGGTGTGAGCCGAGCCGGAGATCGCCTGGACCTTGTCGAACAGCTTCACGACCCCACACGGTACCGACCATGCCCTCGAGCCCGGTATCACCTGAGTGGAGGAGATGGGTGCGGACCGTACACTCCGCGCGCGTGAATGCCCCCCGGATCGCCTTCGTCGGCCGGCACAACAGCGGCAAGACCACCCTGCTCCTCGCGGTCCTCCCGCTCCTGGCGGCGTCCGGTCTGCGGATCGGGTATCTGAAGCACGCCCACGCGGGGTTCGAGATCGACCGGCCGGAGAAGGACAGCTACCGCGCCCGGCGGACCGGCGTGGTCCAGACGATCGTCACCGGCGGCGGGCAGACCGCGGTCATCGACGACGGCGAGAAAGAGGCCGGCCTTGAGGCGGTCATCGCCCGCTACGTCCGCGAAGACCTCGACCTGCTCATCGTCGAAGGCTTCAAGGCCGAGCCGCTCCCCAAGATCGAGGTCGCCCGCGCCGCGCTCTCCACCGAGCTGCTCTGCCTCAACGACCGGAACCTCATCGCGACGGTCGCGGATTTCCCGGTGCGGCCCGACGTCCCGCACTTCGGTACCGGCGAGGCCCAGTCCATCGCGGAGTTCATCCTGGCCCGCATCGGCTCCAGAGCGTGACCGTCTCAGCGGCGATCATGGCCGGCGGCAAGAGCAAGCGGATGGGGCAGGACAAAGCGTGGATCGAGCTCGACGGCCTGCCGCTCATCCGGCGGGTGGCCGATGTCCTCGCCCAGGTCGCTGATGAAGTGATCATCGTGGCGAACGATCCGCGGTACTCGGCCCTCGGCCTCCGCGTCGTGCCCGATCGGTTCCCGGACGGGGGAGCGCTCGGCGGTATCGCGACCGGCGTCAGCGCGGCGACCTTTGACCGGGTCCTCGTCGCCGCGTGCGACATGCCGTTCCTTTCGGTCGAGGTCTGGCGGGTGCTCCTCGACCACCGTGACGACGGCGACGTCGTGATCCCGAAGCTCGGGAACGACCTCGAAACGCTGCACGCGCTCTACACGAAGATCTGCGTCGCGCCGATGGAGCGCGCGCTCGCGGCGGGCAAGATGCGTGTGATCAGCTTCTTCGACGAGGTCCGCGTACGGACGATCGAGGAGCCTGAGCTACGGGCTGCCGACCCGACGCTCCGCTCGTTCACGAACGTGAACACCCCCGAGGAGCTCGCGGCGGCGCTGCTCCTGCCCTAGCGCCGGCCCTTGCGCACGGCGCGCCTGGCGGCCAGCGATGGCTCGAGGTGCTTTCGCCGGTGCTCGTCCACATGGCCCACCGCGTCGAAGGGCCACTGAGCCGAGCGCTGCTTCGCGAAGTAGGCGGCCGGCGCCGCGCGCAGCGCCCGCAGCATCGCCCGATGCGCTGCGCGGTGCTCGGCCACGATCGTGGCCGCGGCGGTGCGATGTGAGCGCCGATAGATGCCGGCGTTCGTGTCCGTGATATTCGTCGTCTTCGGCGGCTCGTATGGCCGAAGCGGGCCCTTGTCGCCGTTCACGACGCGGACCTGCCGCCATTTCCAGGCGGTGATGTGCGCGAGCACATCCTTGACGGTGAAGCGGATGACCGCCTCCTCGCGCATGGCGGGCGTGCGGAAGTCCGTTGGTGAGAGCTGCTTCACGATCGTGTCGAGGGCCACGTACTCGTCCTGCACGCGCTTGATCACGCTGGCCCGGGTGTGCGTCACCGAGCGCGCATCGCGAGCAGCGCGCGGTGGCGGTCCAGGTCGCAGTGCGCCCGCGCCTGCCATTCATCCGGGTCGTCGTCACGGCAGTCGTAGGTCCGGCAGTGCTCCGGCCGCTTCTCGTAGATGGTGCAGGCGGAGTGATCAACGTCGTACGCGTTGCACTGGATCATCGGCTGCCGGCCGTCGGGCTGTTGGGCCCAGCCGACGACGTGGATATCGGTGCCGGCCTCGAGATAGATCGGCCGGATGTCGGCCAGCTTGAACCACCCGTCCTCGTCCTCCATGAACTGGCGACGGCAGCACGGTGCTTCGCAATTCTCGCAATCGGGATAACGCGCCTTGACGGCCATGACGAACTCCCTCGATGCTCCCCGGCGGGACCCTCGATGCTCCCCGGCGGGACCCCTACAGACCTGAAAGACTGCTCATCCGATGGTAGGTGAGCCGAGCGTCCTTCGGCAGCAGATCGATCTGTTCATCCATGACCGGTACGCGCTTGATCCGACGGCCGCGACCATCGCCGGGCTCCATGACTTCGACGATCGCCTCGCCGACATGAGCGAGCAGGGCTTCGCCGACCGCGAGGCGTTCACCGACCGGTGGCTCCGGGTCTTCGAGTCGCACGCGCAGCCGGAGCTCGGTCCGGCGGATCGCACCGACCTGGCGCTGGTCCTGACCGAGCTTCGTGGCGACAGGGCCCTGCGACCGTTCCAGCGACATCGGCGGCGGCCGTCGCTCTACTCGGACGCGATCACCCGCGGCGCGTACTACGCGCTCATCCGCGAAGAAGGCGATGCCGATACCCGCTTTTCGGCGCTTGCGGAGCGGCTCGAGCAGGCACCGGCGGTGCTCCGGCATGCGACCGCGAACCTCGATCCGGAACGCGTTCCGCCGGTGTACGTCGTCGTTGCGGGCGAGAGCGCGACGGCCGGCGCGACATTCGTGCGCGCGGTGCTCCCATCGCTGGCCCCCGCCGGCTCGAAGGCGAAGGCCGCGCTCACGGGGGCGGGGAAGCGCGCCGGCGACGCTCTCGATCAGTACGCGTCGTGGCTGCGCGACGACCTCATGCGGCGGGCGAAGGGCAGCTTCGCGATCGGCCGTGACGCATTCGATGCCCTGCTCCGGGACAAGGAGCTGCTGCCGTACGACGCGGTCTC
>JANLWM010000143.1:0-2382 GCA_031364525.1 Chloroflexota bacterium
CGCCGTACGGGGTGGTGCGAAATGCCTTCGATCCGGAATACGTGAGCGGCGGCTCGAGCTCGGGCTCCGCGGTGGCAGTCGCCAGGGGTGAGGTGCTCTTCGCACTCGGCACCGACACCGCAGGTTCGGGCCGCGTGCCCGCTGGCCTGAACAATCTCGTTGGGCTGAAGCCAAGTCGCGGCCTGGTGAGCGCCCGGGGCGTGGTCCCGGCGTGCCAGTCGCTTGATTGCGTATCGCTCTTTGCGCTCACGGTGCCGGATGCCGTTCGGGTCCTAGACGTCGCGAGAGGCTTTGACGCGGCCGACCCCTACGCGCGGGAGCTGGCGCTGTGGCCGGAGTGCGCGCCGGCGGAGCCCCGGCTCGCATTTCCCGCGGCGCTCGAGTTCTACGGCGATGAGCGCGCACGGAATGCGTTCGATCGGGCGGTCGCGGTGCTCGCTGGTCTCGGTCCGACGCGGGTGGCATACGACCTCAGCCTGTTCCAAGAGGCCGCGGCACTCCTTTATGAAGGACCCTGGGTCGCCGAGCGAATGGCGGCGATCGGCGGATTCCTGGCCCAGCACCCTCTCGGCGTGCACCCTGTCGTTCGGCGGATCGTCGAAGGCGCGACGGCGTTCGACGCTGCGTCGGTGTTCCGCGCGCTGACGCGTCTCCATGAGCTGCGGCGCGAGGCGGCACGGCTGTTCGGCGATATCGATGCGCTCGTCGTCCCGACGGTGCCGACCGTCTACCGGATCGACGAGGTGCTCGCGGAGCCGTTCACCACCAACCGGCGTCTGGGCCACTACACGAACTTCGTGAATCTCCTGGATCTCGCCGCAATCGCAGTGCCGGGTCCGTTCCGGACGGACGGCCTGCCCGCGGGGATCACGCTCATCGGGCCGGCGGGTAGCGATCGCCTCCTGGCGGACCTCGCGCAACGGTTCCACCAGGCGGCTGCGCCGTCGCTCGGCACCACCGGCAGGGCGCTCCCACCTGCTGAACAGCTTGGCGAGGGGGACGGCGTGACTCTCGCCGTCGTGGGCGCGCACCTTCGCGGCCTCGCCTTGAACGGAGAGCTGCTCGCGCTCGGGGCACGCTTCGAGCGTGAGCTGCGGACGACACCGCGGTACCGACTGGTCGCGCTCGCCGGCGGAACACCGGCCCGGCCCGGTCTCGTGCGGGACGGCACGAGCGCCATCGCGGTCGAGACGTGGCGTCTCTCGCGCGAGGCGTTCGGGATCTTCGTGTCCCGCATCGCGGCACCGCTGAGCATCGGCCGTGTCGAGCTGGAGGACGGCCGGCAGGTCCCAGGCTTCCTGTGCGAGGGCTCGGCCGCTGTCGGCTCGGAGGACATCTCCCGGTTCGGCGGGTGGCGAGCCTACCTCGCGCGCTGAGCGCGCTCCGCGGCCTCCACGACGCTCGCGAGGAGCAGCGTCGTGGCGAGATGACCGAGCGCACCCGGGGGGGTCAGCGCGCCCGCGACTGACGCGACGTGCGGGTCGACGTCTCCGACGAATCCTTCGGGAGTGGCGTTGATGCCTGCGTCAATGACCACCGCGCCCGGACGAACGTGCTCGGGGGTGATGAGTCCCGGCACGCCGGCGGCGACCACGAGCAGCTCCGCCTCCCGCGTGTGAGACGCAAGATCTCGCGTGAGCCGGTGCGTGACGGTCACCGTCGCACCCTCGCGCAGCATCAGGAGCGCGGTAGGGCGCCCGACGACGTCCCCCCTGCCGACCACGACCACCCGCAGCCCGGCGAGCACGATACCCGCGTCCAGAAGCAGCGCGATGATCGCAGCAGCCGTCGCCGGCACGAAGCCCGCCGCGCCCTGTGCGACGGCCCCCGCGTTCGTCGGATGTTGGCCGTCGACATCCTTTGCCGGGTCGAGCAGGGCGATCAACCCGGCCACGTCGACGTCGGTGGGCAGCGGCATCGCGATAGTGATGCCGTGCGTCTTTGGATCGCCGTTCGCCAGAGCGATACGCGCGCGCAGATCGCCGGCGTCAGTCGCCACATCTGCCGCGACCGAGACGTCCAGCAGATCCGCGACCTCGGCGATCCGGCGCACGAACTTGAGGGTCGGCGGAGGCGGGCGCAGCGATAAGACGAGGAGGCTCGGCGAGAGTCCGCTCGCGCTCAGCGCGGCGGCGCGGGTCCTGATCCCACCAGCGAGACGCTCCGCGAGCAGGCGGCCGTCGAGGATGCGTGCCGGTGTCACCGGCCCCCACCTTGACTCGTGGAAGACCCGACCTCCATAGTGCGAAGCGCGGGCGCAGCAGGACCCGCGTTGCGCCGGAGGATCTGCGAATGGCCACGCTCGATCTTGCTCGCGAGTACTGCAAGCCTTGCAGTGGCATCACCAAGCCGATGGGTCCCGCGGACATCGCGGAGCTGCTG
>JANLWM010000231.1:0-8991 GCA_031364525.1 Chloroflexota bacterium
GCCCGACCACGGCCGAGCTCGAGGCCCGCTCGAAGCTCGCGCCGACCGACGTGCCGACGCTGCTCGCGCTCGCCGATGCGTACCGGCAGGACGGCCGCGTGACCGACGCCGTGGCTGCGTACCGGACGGTGCTGGCCATCGACCCGAACAGCGTCTCGGCCCTCAACGGCCTCGCCCTCATCCTGACCCAGGCCGGGCAGCCGGACGCGGCGATGATCGCCGTGGACCGCGTGCTCGCGCTCCGCCCGAAGGATCCCGACGGGCTCTTCCTCAAGGGCCTGTTGCTCTACAAGAAGGAGGACTGGAAGGGCGCGATCGCCGCCTGGGCGATCTACCTGGACGTCGGCGAATTCCATCCGGCCGCGCCGATGGTGCGCCCGCTCTACGACGAGGCGAAGCGGAGGTCGTCGCCCTGATCGCCCAGCTGCGGGCCAACGCTCGAGCGATCAAGCGCGAAACGTACGTCCTCTACCTGGCGTGCCGCGATCGTCGCACGCCCTGGTATGTGAAGATCCTGGCCGGTGGCGTCGTCGCGTATGCCATCAGCCCGATCGATCTCATCCCGGACTTCATTCCGGTCATCGGCTATCTCGACGACGTGATCATCGTGCCGATCGGAATTGCCCTCACGCTGCGGCTCGTTCCGCGCGAGGTCCTCGCCGACTGCCGCGCGCGGGCGCTGGCGGACCCCCAACGGCCAACGAGCAAAGCGGCTGCCGCTGTCATCGTCACGATCTGGGTGCTCGCGGGGGCCCTCGTCCTGTGGTCCCTGCGGGACCGGATCACCTGAATCCGCGAGCCCGTGGGAATGCTTGTCAGAAGCCGGACAGGATCCGCGCCCCTTCAGGGCTCTTGATGAAGTCGAGGAATGCCCGCACCGCCGGCTTCACCTTGGCCGGGTCGGACGATTCGAAGAAGTACACGGGGCGGCGGATCGGGTAGGTCCCGTTGCCGACGTTGGCAGTGGTCGCGGCCACGCCGTTGAGCGAGAGGAGCCGGATCGTTGGGTCGTTCTGGGTACTCGTTTGGAGCGTCACCATCGCGACGCTGCCCTTGAGCGCACGTATCTGGGCGTACGCCTCCTTCGACTCGACGACGTTGATCGCATTCGGGTAAGCCGGCTTCGTACCGCCGAAGAAATAGGCCTCGAAGGTCGCGCGCGTCGCGCTCTCGGGCTCCCGGACGATGGCCTGGATCGCCTGGCCGGTCTGGCCGCCGACCGTGCCCCAGTCGGTGATCTTGCCGGCGAAGATGTCTCGGACCTGCTCTTTCGTCAGCCCGGTCACCGGATTCGCTGCGTTCACGGCGATCGCCGTGCCCGTCCCGACCAATGGAGTGAGGGTGATCTTGGTTGCCTCCTCGGCGGTCGGCTCGCGGCTGACATAGCCGAAGTCGATCTGACCTTGGCCGACGAGCGCGATCCCGGTCTCCGAGCCTGCGTCGTCGAGCTTGAACTCAACGCCGGGGTGCAGCGCACTGAAGCGCTTCGCGAGCGCCTGGACCTGCTCAAGCCCGGCCCCGCTGCCGCTGCCGAAATAGATCCCGGCGAGCGACGCGCTCCCGCCACCGGGGCCGGGACCGCACGCAGCCGCGAGGATCAGCGCCGCGAGCCCGACGGCGCCGCGGATCGACGACACGGAGGATCTCACGTCCTGTCACCGGCGGACGTGGTCAGCTGACCGAGCTGCCGTGCGACAGCGGCCAACAGGTCTCGCGGGGCGTACGGCTTTGCGAGGAACTCGTCGCAGCCTGCGGCGAGGGCGCGCTCTTCGTCGCTGACCATTGCCCCGGCCGAAACAGCGATGATCCGCAGTGCACCGGCCCAGGACGTCGTGCGCAGTGCGGCAGCGATCTGCCAGCCGTCGAGCGTCGGCAGGTTCATGTCCAGCAGCAGCAGCTGGGGCCGGACGCTTGCGGCCAGGTCGAGTGCGGCCCTGCCGTCCGACGTGAAGAGAGCCTCGTGTCCCGCGTGCCTCATCAGACGCAGGGCGAGCTCGAGACTGGCCGGATCGTCCTCGGCGACGACCAGAAGGGCGACGACTAGGACCTGGGAGACCGGTGGCGCATGGCGTCACCTCGGGTCGGGTCGATGGCGGTGCGCGCCGCGATCGCCAGCCGAGCGCGATCCGTCGCGCGCGGCGCTGCACGGTCTTCGGTCACGTTTTCCCACCCCACCTGGCTCACGAATCTGACGAGGATCGCTAGTCCGAACACACTACCAGTGGTAGGCCGAATTGTGTAGTCCACGTGCGCCGGACCGCCGCTACGGCTGCTCGCCCACCTCGCTGCGGATGCGCTCGATCGAGCCGTCCCGATACAGGCTCACGAACGCGGTCACGATCGTGGGATCGAAGTGCTTGCCGGAGTCGGCCTCGATCGCCGCAATGCCGCGCTCGGAGCTCCAGGCCTCCTTGTACGGACGCTTCGAGGTGAGCGCATCGAAGACGTCGGCCACCGCGACGATCCGCGCCGCGAGCGAGATCGCCTCGCCAGCCTTGCCGTCGGGGTAGCCGCTGCCGTCCCAGCGCTCGTGATGCTCGCGCGCGACGAGCCGGCCGGTGGCGAAGAACATCGCATCGCCGAGCATCGCCTCGCCGTCCATGCAGTGCTGCTTGATGACGTCGAACTGGTCGACCGAGAGCTCGTGCGGCGCACCAAGGATGTCGTCCGGCGTTTGGATCTTGCCCACGTCGTGCAGCACGCTCGAATAGCCGTACTCCTCGACCGTGGCCGGGGGGAGTCCGAGCTGGGCGGAGATCGATTCGACGTACTTACGGACCCGCAGCAGATGCTGGCCGGTGGTCATGTCCTTGAGCGTCACGGCCATGAGGATGTGACTGACACCCTGGAGGCCCGTGCGGCGCATCTCGACGTTGGCGTTCTGCTCGGAGACGAGCGCGCGCTCGAGCTCGCGGCGACGCTCGCGCTCGAGGCGCAGGAGCGTCGCAAGGTCCTCGGCGTAGCGGGTCGCCTGGCGCTCGAGCAGCGCGAGCTCACCGAGCTTCGCGTCAAAGTCCTTCGCCAAACGCTGCTCGCGTGCGTAGACCGCGGCGAAGTCCTGGGCCATGCGGAGGGCCTGGGCGTTGGCCTGCTCGGAGACGCGGATCGCCTGCTGGAGGAGCTGGCGGAAGATCTCCGGTGCCTTCGACTCCGCTTCGCCGACAGACAGCGTCGCGCCGAGCTCGACGAGCTCGACGTTCCGGCGCAGATTACCTGGGCCGGTATGGAGGGCGGTGGGCCGCTCGGGCTCCACGACGACCGGCTACTGGGCCGGGGCGAGGATCGTGCGGATCGTGTCGATCAGCTCGAGCGGACCGAATGGCTTCGTCAGGTACTGCGCCGCGCCGGCCGCGAAGCCTACGGCGCGATCGCTCTCGCTGTCGTGCGCAGTGAGCATCACGATCGGGATGTCCTTGGTGTCGTCCGAGCTCTTCAGCTCGCGGCAGACGTCGAACCCGTTCGGACCGGAGCCCATATCGACGTCAAGAAGCATCAGGTCAGGCTTCTCGGACCGGGCCATCTCGAGCGCCTTCGTCCCGTTCTCGGCCTCGATGATCGTCCAGCCCTGCGTGGATAGGGTGATCCGGACCATCTGGCGGATCGGCACGAGGTCGTCAGCGATCAGCAGCTTCGCCATGTCGTACGCACCCTTTCCTGAGCTTCTTGAACGGAACGATGAGGGAATGCTAGGCGGGCGGGCACCCCCCGCCGGGGGAGCCTCACGCGAGCTCCTTCGGACGGGTGGCCGACCGCTCGCGGGTCCAGCCTTCGAGGGTGATGACGCCCAGGCGGGCGGCCTCGGCTACCGCTTCCAGGCGGGAATGGGCCCCCAGCTTGCGCAGGATGGCCTGCACGTGGGCCCGGAGCGTGGCGGTCGAGATACCGAGCTGTTCCGAGGCCTGGACGGTCGACGCGCCTTCGGCGAGGTGCTGGAGCACCTCGAGCTCCCGCGCGGTGAGCGGCTCGAGCGGCCGCGGCCGGGAGTCCCGTTCCAGGAGGAGACGCTGGAGCTCGCTCGGGGCGAACAGGATCTCCCCAAGCGAGGCCGCGCGGACACCCTCGACCACCTCCTCGAACGGGCGGTCCTTCGTGAGGTGACCGACCGCGCCGGACCGCGCGACGTCGGAGAGCGTGGATACGGACGGGTCGCCGGTGAGGATGAGCACCGAGGTGTCCGGCAGCGTCGCCCGCACCGTCCGCGCGATATCCGCACCGGTCCCGTCAGGGAGGTGATAGTCCGCGAGGACCACGTCGGGCCGAAGCTCGCCCATTCGGCGCACCGCCGTCGTCACATCATGAACGACGTCGACCACATCGATGCCGACGGCGTTCGTCATGGCCACGCGCAGGAGCTCCGCGAACAGCCGTTCGTCGTCAACGATGAGCACCCTGATCGTTCCCGTCCCCGTCCGTGTGTCGCCGGTGTCGATCGTCATGATCCCTTTGCCTCCCCGCGGAATGTCCCGCGTGCGTTCGTCGCGAGCGCCGCGACGACCGCGGCGTCGAGCTCGCCCCGTTGAACTGCCTGTTGAAGGATCTGCACCGCCGCGTCCGCGGACATCGCGGGACGATCGGGACGCGCGATCCGAAGCGCCTCGTAGCGGTCGGCGACGGCGACGATCCGCACTTCGAGCGGGATCTGCGGCGCCTTCAATCCATCCGGATACCCGCTCCCGTCCAGGTGCTCATGGTGCGATCGCACGATCGGGAGCAGGCGCGTGAGCGGACGGAAGGCTCGGATCAGCTCTTCGCCAAGCACGGGGTGGCGCTCGATCTCCTTGCGCTCCTCGGCGGTGAGCTCGGTCGCCTTGCGGCCGAGTCCAAGGGGCAGCTTCGTGTTGCCGATGTCCCGCAGCAACGCGCCGACCCGGATGTTCTGGCAGCTTGCGGCATCAAGCCCGAGCGCTTTCGCGATCGCCACGGCCCGGTTCGCGACACGATCGCTGTGCCCGGCGGTGGATCGGTCGTGAGACTCGAAGGCCATCGCGAGCGCGATGAGCGCTTCCGCGGCGGCGTCGACGTCGCGACCCAGTGACCGCTCGCGGACCGCGAGATCGGCGATCCGCACGAGGTCGTCATTCAGGACGACCGTGTCAGCGCTCGCCGGCGCACCCGCCGCGCCGACGCGAAGGACCGCCGGTCCTTCGTTCCCCATCTGGGTCGCCACCGTCGCGTCGGCGTCGACCACGAGCAGATCGACCGCACGGCCTTCAGAGCCGGCCGGGATGATCTCGAACTTCGGAGCGAGGATGCCCTCGGCCCGCTCACGCCGCGACTGCTCCGCGAGGGCGACGATCGCCGTTGGCCGGCCGGCGCTCGCGGCATCGGCGGGCTTCGAGAGGCGTGGCCCGCGGATGCGGCGGGACTGGCTGAGCACAGCGTCGACGCGCGCGAGCAGCTCCGCCGGGTGGAACGGCTTCGTCAGGTAGTCCGAGGCGCCGCAGGACAGCCCGCGGACCTTGTCGAACACATCCCCGCGCGCCGACAGGAAGATGACCGGGAAGTCCGAGGTGGCGTAATCGCTCTTCACCTGCAGGCAGACGTCGTAGCCATCGGTGTCCGGCAGGCCGACATCGAGCAGGACCAGATCCGGATGCAGCTCACGAACGAGCGCAAGTCCGTCGGCGCCGGTGCGGCCCACCGATACGGTCATCCCGTTCGCCTGGAGGCGTCGTTGAAGGACGTCGGCGGACGCCGGGTCGTCTTCGACGACGACAACGCTGATGCCGGTCTGCATGGTCAATCCGTGGCCTCCCCGAGCAAATGGCGCATCGCGACGACGAACTTTGACGGCCGGTCGGCAGGGGCCCGCTGGCGGAGGTACCCGTGGAGCTCCTCGGCCCACGAGGGAAGCTCGCCGAACCACTTCATCTCCATGATGACGTCAGTCTCGCGCGCGAGGATCGGGCCGATCCGCACGGGCACGGCGTCATCCGCGTTCGTGGTCCACGGCACCGCGAGGTAGATGAGATTGTGGTCGGCGGTGATCCGGATCTTGTCCTCCGGGGCCGCATAGGCGAGCCGGTTGTACTGCGTGACGACCACCGGGTGCGCGCCGCTCCGGACGAGCTCTTCTGCTTTCCGGCCGAGCGCCTGCGAGGCCTCGGTGAGCGCGGTCTCCCCGCGAAGGAACGCCGGCACGACATCGCCTGAGATCTCGAAGCGCTCCTTCCGAGACGTGTCGATCTTGTCCTCTTTCAGCTCGAGCCAGAGACGCGCGCTGGTGAACGCTTCATCGGGACGCGTGCGGTGATACTCGCGGAACCGCAGGCGCAGCGCCTGACCCGCCTCGGCCGCGTGGTAGATCGACCAGTCGTAGGTGTCGCAGTACGTCGTCGTGGACCACTGGTACGGCCGGTCGTCGCGCGCGAGATCGAGGTGCGAACCTGCGGTGCGCAGGACCAGGCGCGCGAGCTCCTCACTGGCGATGAAGCGGTCCTCGCGCCGCGGTACGGACTCCGGTTGGGAGGACGTGTAGGCATCCTCAGCGCTCATTCCGCGGTCCCCGCGCGAACCGGTGCGATGAGCTTTCCGCGCCTGGTGAGCGCGAGCTGCACGCGGGCCTCGATGTCCGCGCTGCCCTCACCGAGAAGGCCCTGGAGCTCGCTCGTCGGCACCGCGCGCCCCTCCCCGTGGAGCATCTGCGAGGCGTTGCGGCGAAGCTCAGGGTCTTCCGAGCGCAGGTTCTCGACGATGCGCCGGCCGAGCGCCCGGCGGACGGAGAACGTGTTGCCGACGAAGATCGCGGAGCAGACCGTGCCGAAGCCGAGGACGACCTGCGGGTTCGCGCTGATCGCGCCGGCGACCAGCACGAGCGCGGCACCGATCTCGGCGAAGGCGTTGAGTCCCCCTGAGAAGAATGCGCGCGCGCGCGGCCGCACGGTCGAAGCGACCTGGTTGTAGATGATCTGTGTCGCCGGCAGGTGGATCGCCGGAATGACGATGCGCTCGGCGCCCTGCAGGAGCACGGCGATGATGAGCCCGGCCCCGGCGGTCAGTCCGAAGTAGGTCCCGGCGCCGAAGGTGACGAGGTACCAGAACGGGAAGGCGAAGATCACGACGGACACGCCAAGCCGGCGGATGAGGCTACCGGTCAGGAACGTCTGGATGAGCAACGCCACGATGGAGCCGCTCGTGTAGACCGAGGCGTAGAGCAGGGTGTAGTCGTCCTGCGACTGCTGGAGCGTGCCGGCCTTCGTGGCGGTGTCGAGGCCCGCCGCGAACAGGTAGTTCGCGATCTGCATCAGGAAGTACCAGAAGAAGATGTTCACCCCGAACGGCCGGAGCAGCGTGTCGCGCGAGACGAGCTTGTACCCGTTCATCGAGCCGGCCAGCCGCTGGCCGATCGACTTCGGCTGGGCCTTCTCCGCGATCACCGCGCCCTCGCCCTCCGGCAGGTGGCGGCGGAAGATCACGAGGATGACGAACGCGATCGCGAAGCCGACGGCCTCGACCCCCATGAACGAGTCGGAGTGGATGATCGGGGTGAGCCCGGCCGCCAGGAAACCGCCAACGATCTTGCCCACCAGGAGCGAACCGGCGAACAGCGGGAAGATGCGCTTGCTCTGCTCGCTGTCGAACAGGTTGCCCGCGTACACCCAGAAGATCAGGTAGACGGTGTCCTTCACGACCTGCGCGACGATGTAGGTGAACCAATAGTCCGCAGACGTGATCGGGAGCGCGACCTGCGCGACGACCGAAACGACCGTCACGAAGCCGACGTACCAGATGAACAGGTTCCGACGGCGCATCCGTCCGACGAGCGAGAAGATCACGCTCGATGCGACCAGGAGCACGACCGGCGCGAGCACGTAGGCCACCGGCAGGTATCCCACACCAACGTTCTTGATGAAGATGGAGTTCGAGCCCACCTTGCCGACCCAGTTGGCGATGACCGTCACGGACAGGAGCGTGTAGAGGAGGAACACGATCCCCCGCTCCTCGCGGCGCACCGGGAACAGGCCCCGTAGCCAGGTCATGCGGTCACCGCCGGCACGTCTGGCGCGGCGCGCGTCGCCGCCGGGATGGTGAACTCGACGATCGCGCCCGGCTGGCCGCCGTTCGCGATGCCGATCTTCCCGCCGTGCAGCTCGACCGCCAGCTTGCAGAACGCGAGCCCGAGGCCCGTGCCGCCGCGGCTCCGGCCCGTGTCGGTCTGGTAGAAGCGATCGAAGACGTGAGCTGCGTCCGCCTCCGGGATACCGGGGCCGGTGTCACTGACTCGGACCACGAGGCTATCGGAGGCCGTTGGGCTTGGCGTCGCCGAGATCGTGACGGATCCGCCACCAGGCGTGTGCTTGATCGCGTTCGAGACCAGGTTCGTGAGCACGCGCACCATGAGACCCGGGTCGATGAACGCCATCGTGTCGTCGGGGATCGCCTCGTTCAACGAGATGCCCTTGGCCATCGCCTCGGGGATGAGCTGTGCGTAGCTCTTCCGCACGACGTCGCCAAGCTTGTTCACGCCAGCGACCGCCTCGAGACGCCCCTCCTCCATCTTGTAGACATCGAGGAGCGCATTCACCATCCGGAGGACCTCAGCGATGTTCGCCTCGGAAAGGCCGAGCAGCTGTGCGAACTCCGGACGGTCGGGCGTGAGCTCGCCCATCCGCGCCAGCTGAAGGAATGCCACGACGCTGTTCGCGAGGTTACGGATGTCGTGACCGAGCATGCCGATGAGCTCCTGCCGGGAGCCCTCGAGCCGCTTCAGATCCTCGTTCTTCGTGCGGAGGTCGTCCTGCAGCCGTTTCATGTAGATGGCCTGGCGAACGCGGGCGAACAGCTCGATCGGCTCGACCGGCTTATTCACATACATGATCCCGCCCGCTTCGAAGCCAGCGGCCACGTCCTCCGGACGGTCGCGCGCGGTCACGAACACCACCGGGATGTTCGCGGTCTTCGGATCGGCCTTCAGCAGCTTCGTCGCCTGCCAGCCATCGAGGCCGGGCATCATGACGTCCATCAGGATCAGGTCGGGCTGCTCCTTGATCG